>CAMPJH010000001.1 GCA_946886845.1 uncultured Sphingomonas sp.
GGGTCGCGGCCTCGAACAGCGGCGTCAGCAAGTCGTTGGGGTGCATCTGCACGGCGCTCGGCGCGATTCCCGAATCGACGCTCTTCAGCCCGGGATTTGCGGTCGAGAAGGCGATGAAGATGTCGCCGGATCCGTCGCTCGCCACCGAGCCGAGCCGCCCAAGGCCGAGCGATGGGCGCTTTACAAGCCGCTTGAGCTGGTGGGGAAGCAGCGGAGCGTCGGTGGCGACGACGATGATGATCGACCCGTCCGGCTGCCCGGCGTCGTCCCCACCGGCATTCTCCCGAGCGCAGTCCGGAAAGTTCCAGGGCCGTTTCTCGCTGGCGGCAGCGCGGCTCGCGTAACAAATCGGGTTGGTGGTCATCAGCTCAGCGCCGACCGGGGCGCCGGCGATGCGCAAGATTCGGCGATTGCCGTAATTGCACTGGACTAGGACGCCGACGGTATAGCCGCCAAGCTCGGCCGGAAGCTTGCGCGACGCGGTGCCGATGCCGCCCTTGAAGCCGTTACAGATCATCCCGGTGCCGCCGCCGACCGCGCCTTCCAGCACGGCGCCGCCACGCGCCGTGTCGATAGCCGCCAGCGCGTGGCGGGTTTCGACATGGAAACCGTTGATGTCGTTCAACACCCCGTCATAGGTCTCCGCGGCGACCGGTGCGTGCCAGTCCGCCACCCAGCCGTTGGCCACCATCCAGCGGACGGCCGCGTCGCGCACGACGCCGACGCTGTGGGTGTTGGTGATCATGATCGGCCCGTCGATCAGGCCGCGCTCCTCGAGCCAGGTGGTGCCGGTCATCTCGCCGGCGGAGTTGAGCGTGAACCAGGCGCCGAACACGGGCGTGGTGGAGCTGCGGCCGCGCGGCAGGACGGCGGTCACGCCGGTTCGGACCGGTCCCTTCCCCACGACCAACTTGCCTGAGCCGCTGATGAGCGTGGTGTGCCCGACCTCGACTCCGGCAACGTCGGTGATCGCGTTCAGCGGCCCCCGAGTCCCTTCGAACGGCACCCCAAGGTCGCGAGCGCGCGGCTGTTGGGGCGGCGCTGCCGCGGTGAGCAGGATCGCGGCGACGGCGAGCAGGCGTTTCATGGGAGTTCCCTCGATGAATCGGCGATGGCCTTGCCGAGCTTTTCGACGATCTCGTCGATCTGCTGCTCCGATATGATCAGCGGCGGCGACAAAGCGATCGTGTCGCCGGTCACTCGAACCAGCAGCCCGCTTTCGAAGGCGCGGCGATAGACGTCGTTGCCGCGAGCTCCGGGTCGGCCTTCAGCAGGCGCGAGCTCGACCGCGCCGACCAGCCCGATGTTGCGGACGTCGGCGACATTCGGGGATTGGCGAAGCATGTGCACCGCCTCTTGCCAGTAGGTTTCGAGGTCGCGCGCACGCTGGAAGAGCGATTCGCGCTGATAGATTTCGAGCGTCGCAATCAGCGCCGCCGATGCCGCCGGATGACCCGAATAAGTATAGCCGTGCATGAGCTCGATGGTTTCCACGGGCCCCTGCATCAACCCGTCATAAACATGGCTCTGGACCGCGACGCCGCCCATCGGGATGGCGCCGTTGGTCATGCCCTTGGCCATGGCGATCATGTCCGGCTTGATGTCGAACCGCTCGGCGGCAAAAGACGCCCCAAGCCGCCCAAAGCCGGTGATCACCTCGTCGAAGATCAGCAGGATGCCGTGACCCGAGCAGATCTCACGCAGCCGCTCGAGATAGCCCTTCGGCGGCGGCAGCACGCCGGTCGAGCCCGCCATCGGCTCGACGATGACGGCAGCGATCTTCTCGGCGCCGCGCTCGCCGATGATCTGCAGCAGGTCGTCGGCGAATTCGGCGCCATGCTCGGGCTGGCCGCGAGAGAAGGCGTTGCGTGCCGGGTCGTGGGTGTGACGAAGGTGGTCGACTTCGGCCAGCAGCGGCCCGAAGGCAGCCCGGACGTAGGGGATTCCGCCGACCGAGATGCCGCCGAAATTGACCCCGTGGTAGGCGCGCTCGCGGCCGATCAGCCAGACCCGGTCGGGCTCGCCTCGGGCGACATGATAGGCGCGGGCGATCTTCAGCGCGGTTTCGGCGGCCTCGCTGCCCGAATTGACGAAGAAGATGTTGCCGAAACCCGGCGGAAGCACCGCTTCCAGCGCTTCGGCCGCCTTGAACGCCAGCGGATGGCCGATCTTGAACGGCGGCGCATAGTCGAGCTCGGTCATCGCCGAGCTGACCGCGTCGACGATCTCGCGCCGCCCGTGGCCGGCATTGACGCACCACAGGCCGGAAGCGCCGTCGAGGACCGGCCGTCCTTCCGGGGTGAAATAATGCATGCCCTCGGCGCGGGCGAGGAGCATCGGCGCCGCCTTGAACTGGCGGTTGGCGGTGAACGGCATCCACCAGCTGTCGAGCGACGATCCCGTGTCGGACGAAAGAGTCATGATTTCCCCTTGCCGGCGATGTGGCAGGGTCCGGGCGCGCTAGCAACGGCTGGCTGACTTGCCTCCCTCTCGCCTCTCGCATATAGCGCGCGCCGTCCGGCGGGCGCTGTGCGCTCGCGGGGAGCCCGTCACATGGCGAGCGCGTACGGCGGCCCGGCAAGCACGGGCGCTGCGACGCGAGCCTGTGGCGCCCGCCTCCGCTTCAGCACCCCAAGGACGCCGCCTCGGCATTCGGCCGGCGCGGCAGTGCATTGAACCAGGTCCGCATGTGAAGGCCCGCCACGGTGGCGCGCCACGCGGCAGGCCCGATTAGACTACGAAAGACACAGATTTTATGGCCACCACGGCACCATTCCCGACCCGCGACGAGTTCGCGGCCCTTCTCAACGAAAGCCTCGGCGGCGAGGACGAGAGTTTCGAGGGCAAGGTCGTCAAGGGCATCGTCACCGGTATCGAAAACGACATGGCGGTGATCGACGTCGGACTGAAGTCGGAAGGCCGGGTCGCGCTGCGCGAGTTCGCAGCCCCGGGCCAGAAGGCCGAATTGGCGGTCGGCGACGAGGTCGAAGTGTTCGTCGACCGGGTCGAGAACAGCCAGGGCGAGGCGATGCTGTCGCGCGACCGCGCCCGCCGCGAAGCCGCGTGGGACACGCTCGAGACGGAATATGCGGCCGGCAACCGCGTCGAGGGCGTGATCTTCGGCCGGGTCAAGGGCGGCTTCACCGTCGATTTGGGCGGCGCCGTCGCCTTCCTGCCCGGCAGCCAGGTCGACATCCGCCCGGTCCGCGACGTCGGCCCGCTGATGGACATGCCGCAGCCGTTCCAGATCCTGAAGATGGACCGCCGCCGCGGCAATATCGTCGTGTCGCGCCGCGCCATCCTCGAGGAAACCCGGGCCGAGCAGCGCTCCGGCCTGATCCAGTCGCTGACCGAAGGCCAGGTGCTCGACGGGATCGTCAAGAACATCACCGATTACGGCGCCTTCGTCGATTTGGGCGGGATCGACGGCCTGCTCCACGTCACCGACATTTCCTACAAAAGGGTCAACCACCCGTCCGAGGTGCTGGGCATCGGCGACACGGTCAAAGTGCAGATCATCCGCATCAACCGCGAGACCCAGCGGATTTCGCTCGGGATGAAGCAGCTCGAGGCCGACCCGTGGGAGGGCGCGGCCGCCAAATATCCGATCGAGGGCACGTTCCGCGGCCGGGTCACCAACATCACCGAATATGGCGCCTTCGTCGAGCTCGAGCCGGGCATCGAGGGCCTGGTCCACGTCTCCGAGATGAGCTGGACCAAGAAGAACGTTCACCCGGGCAAGATCGTCAGCACCTCGCAGGAGGTCGACGTCAAGGTGCTCGAGGTCGATGAGGAGAAAAGGCGGATTTCGCTTGGCCTCAAGCAGGCGCAGGCCAATCCGTGGGCCGAGTTCGCCGACAAGCATCCGGTCGGCAGCCAGGTCGAGGGCGAGGTCAAGAACGCGACCGAGTTCGGCCTGTTCGTCGGGCTTCCCGGCGACGTCGACGGAATGGTCCACATGTCCGACATCGCCTGGGGCGTGTCGGGCGAGGAAGCGCTGGCGCTGCATCACAAGGGCGAGACGATCAAGGCGGTCGTCCTCGACGTCGATGTCGAGAAGGAGCGCATCAGCCTTGGCATGAAGCAGCTCGAGCGGGGCGGAGTCGGCGGCGGAGTCAGTGCCGGCGGCGGCGGCGCCGGGGCCGGCGGGGTCAAGAAGGGCGACATCGTCACCGTCGAGGTCCGCGAGGTCAGGGACGGCGGGCTCGAGGTCCAGGTCGCGGAGGGCGGCGCCACCGGCTTCATCAAGCGCACCGACCTCGGCCGCGATCGCGACGAGCAGCGCCCGGAGCGATTCCAGGTCGGCCAGAAGTTCGACGCGATGGTCGCCGGTCTCGACCGGTCCAAGAAGCCGAACTTCTCGATCAAGGCGCTGCAAATCTCCGAGGAGAAGCAGGCGGTCGCCCAATATGGCTCGTCCGACAGCGGCGCGTCGCTCGGCGACATCCTCGGCCAGGCGCTGAAGGAAGCCGAATCCAAGAAGTCGACCAAGACCGAATCGAAAAAGCCGGCCAAGGCGGCGCCGAAGAAGGCCGCCGAAGCCGAGCCGGAGGCCGTCGCCGAGGCTCAGCCCGAGGCGGCCGCCGAGGCCGAATCGGAACCGGCCGCCGAGAAAAAGGCGAAGCCGGCCGCCAAGGCCGCGCCGAAAAAGGCGACCAAGAAGAAGAAGTAAGCAATAGCAACGGGCTTGCGCGGTTGGGAGTTTCCTGACAGCGTGAGCCCGTCAGCTTCCGGGGGAGCTGAGCCGAATTCACGGGGACTCGCCATGATCCGTTCCGAACTGGTCCAGAAGCTGTGCCTGGACTTTCCCGACCTCACCCAGCGCGAGGTCGAGAATGTCGTCAGCGCAGTGTTCGATTCGATTACCGATCAGCTGTCCCAGGGCGGACGCGTCGAGCTTCGCGGCTTCGGCGCTTTCTCGACCCGCAAGCGCGATGCCCGCGTCGGCCGCAACCCGCGCACCGGCGAGGCGGTTCAGGTCGACGCCAAGCGCGTGCCCTATTTCAAGCCGGGCAAGGAAATGCGCGAGCGGCTGAACCTCAACGGCGAAGTGGCGACAGAATTATAATCCAGCTCTAAAGCTACCGCCGCGGACGTGGCGGAACGGTAGACGCTGGGGACTTAAAATCCTCTTCCCGTAAGGGAGTGCGGGTTCAACTCCCGCCGTCCGCACCAGCTTTGAATTCCAGTCAGTCCGGGGACTGACGAATTCAAAGCTCACCACTTTCCAATAGGCACAACTCCGTCCCGCAATGGGACGCGCGGATCCATGCGTCCAAAAAGGCCGTTGAACATGGTTAAATGGCCGTTAATCATTTCGCCATGCAGAGCGCCCGCGCCCTCGTCGCCACCAACCCGCTGCGCTTTGGCCGCGCGCCGGTTTGGCAATCGCCGGCCAAGCAAGAGCGGCGCTGGACGATGTCCGACGACGCGCAACTGTTCGCCGCGACGTTTGCCGCCGGCTTCCTGTTCGTTTCGATTTTGATCGCCTGAGGCCAATGCGCTTTTGCCGGTGGTCGGCCGGCGCTATAGGTCCGCGCTTCCGTCAGCCACAGGGGGAGCCACACCATGACCGCGATCAACGCCGTGCGGGTCCGAGTGAAACCGGGACGCGACCAGGATTTCCTGGACGAGCATAAGGGCGTCGGCGCCGACTGGCCCGGCCTGAGGCGCGCCAGCATCATCAAGACCGGCGACCGCGACTACGCCATCATTGCCGAATGGGACGACATGGACGCCCTCGCCGCCTCCCGATCCGAGATGGTCGCCAACCTCGACAGATTCCGCGACCTGTTGGAAGACCTCGGCGGAGGCCTGGGAGTCACCGATCCGGTCTCCGGCCCCGTCGTCATGGAAGTGAAGTAGCGCCTAAGAACGCCTAATCGCAGGCGCGGTGTAGCCGATATCCGAGCCAGGCGGCGACGAGACTGCCGACGGCGACGAGGAACAAGGTTTCGGCGACCGAGACACCGAGCAGGATCAGCCCGGCCAGGATCACGGTCGCGCCGACCATCGCTCCGGAATTGACGATATTGTTGGCGGCGACGGTTCGCGCCGTCTCCGACTTGGGAACGGTGGTGGTCAGGAACGCGTAGAGCGGGACGACGAACATGCCGCCGGCGACCGCGACTCCGAACAGGTCGAGCACCACCGCCCATCCGAGCGGATAGGCCAGGAAGGTATCGATCCCGACCAGCTCGGGGGACGGCGCCCAATTGTAGCTCAGCCAGTAGAGCCCGAGGACGAACACCCCCATCATCAACGCCGATGCCGGCGCGAATTTCGCCGCGACCTGGCCGGCCAGCAGCCGGTTGATCGCCACCGATCCGACCGCGACCCCGACCGAGAACACCGCGAGGAACAAGGTGGCGACGCTCTGGTCGGCCGAAAGCACGTTCTTCACCAGCGGCGGGAATTGGGCGGCGAGGACCGCGCCCATCGCCCAGAAGAAGCTGATCGACAGGATGGCGAGGAACAGCCGCGGGATGTGCAGCGTCCCGTTGACCAGGGTGACCGAGGCACGGATGATATGCCAATCCATGCCGCGGCGCGGGTATCCCGGGATCTCGGGCTCGTCGACCGGCGGCGCCGGCGGGACGAAGCCGCCGGCGACCCGGCCGATCGCCGCGACCAGAAGCACCGCCAGCGCCGCCCATTCGGCATGATAGGTCCCGTCCGGCCGCTCGAGCACCAGCAGCCCACCCAGGATCGTCCCGCCGAGAATGGCGATGTAGGTGCCGGCCTCGACCAGCCCGGTGCCGCCGAGCACCTCGCCCTTTTCCAGATGCTGCGGAAGGATTGCGTATTTGATCGGGCCGAAGAAGGTGGAGTGGATGCCCATGGCAGTCAGCGCGACCAGCAGCAGCGGAATGTTGTGCAGGAACAGCCCCGCGGCGCCAAACAGCATGATCACGATCTCGACCGTCTTCACGATCCGGATGATCCGCGCCTTGTCGTGCGCGTCGGCGAGCTGGCCGGCCAGCGCCGACAGCAGGAAGAATGGAAGGATGAACAGGCCCCCGGCGATCGCGCTGAACGTCGCCTCCTGCTCGGCGTCGCGGTAGATGCCGTAAATCACCAGCATCACCATCGCGGTGCGGAACAGATTGTCGTTGAACGCCCCAAGGAACTGGGTCGTGAACAAGGGCAGGAATCGCCGTGTCTTCAGGAGGTGCAGCGAGTCCTGCATGGATGCCTGTGGATTAGCGGCTGCGGCGGCAAGGGCAAGCGGGCGCTTTTGAACTGAACCGAGTTTCAATAGTAAGAGCGCTGATGCTGACCTTGCCGAACCTGTTGACCCTGTCGCGGATCTTCGCGGTCCCGATCCTCGTGTTCCTGCTGTGGCGGCCGACGCCGATCGATTATGCGATTACCTTCGTGCTGTACTGCATCGTTGGCATCACCGATTATTTCGACGGCTACCTCGCCCGCGCGCAGGGGCAGATTTCAAGGCTCGGCCAGTTCCTCGATCCGATCGCCGACAAGATCATGGTCGCGGCGGTGATCATCATGCTGATGGCCTCGCGCAGGGCGAACGGCGATCCGCCGATCATCGAGGACCTGCACATCATCCCGGCGCTGATCATCCTGCTTCGCGAAATGATCGTTTCCGGGCTCCGCGAATTCCTCGCCGACCTCAGGGTGTCGATGCCGGTCAGCCATCTGGCGAAGTGGAAGACGACCCTGCAGCTGGTCGCGCTTGGAGCGCTGATCCTGGGCGGCGCCCTTCCCGCCGAATATTGGATTCATCTGGTCGGGCTGGCCAGCCTTTGGGCGGCGGCGGCGCTGACGCTGGTCACCGGCTACGATTATTTGCGCATCGGCCTAAGGCACATGGACTAACGCAGCGCCGGACTAATCGGTTTTTTGCGTCTCTCTGACGAACTTTAGTCGTTTCCGCGAATTGATATGGCCGCCTAGGCAGCTGCCAATCATCTCGCCACCAGGAGACGCGCAATGGACGTACCCACCAGCCCGCTCAGCGATCCCGCTAAAGAGCCCGCGGCGCTCCGGTCGCTGCTTGGAAGAACCAATCGCGACTGGTGGCCAAACCAGCTTTCCCTCGACATCCTGCCGCAGCACGGCGCGACCGGCGATCCGTACGGCGACGATTTCGACTATGCCGAGGCGTTCCTCGACCTCGACTATGAGGCGGTCAAGCGCGACCTGACGGCGCTGATGACCGACAGCCAGCCGTGGTGGCCGGCCGACTATGGGCATTACGGCCCGTTCTTCATCCGCATGGCCTGGCACGCCGCCGGGACGTACCGGACGGGCGACGGCCGCGGCGGCGCCAATTCCGGCAACCAGCGCTTCGCTCCGCTTAATTCGTGGCCGGACAACGCCAACCTCGACAAGGCGCGGCGGCTGCTATGGCCGATCAAGCAGAAATACGGCCGCAATCTCAGCTGGGCGGACCTGCTGATCCTGGCCGGCAACGTTGCCATCGAGTCGATGGGCGGGCCGATCTTCGGCTTCGGCGGCGGCCGCGCGGATATCTACGAGCCCGAGCGCGACGTTTACTGGGGCACCGAAGAGAATTGGGTCGGTCGCGGAGCCAAGACCCGGATCGTCGAGGGCAAGGCCTTCGAAGACCCGCTCGCCGCGGTGCAGATGGGCCTCATCTACGTCAATCCCGAAGGCCCCGACGGCGACCCCGACCCGCTCAAGTCGGCCCGCGACATTCGAATGACGTTCTCTCGAATGGCGATGAACGACGAGGAAACCCTCGCCCTAACCGCTGGCGGTCACACTTTCGGCAAGTGCCACGGCGCCGGCGACGCATCGAAGGTCGGAGCGGAACCCGAAGGCGCCGACATCGCCCAGCAGGGCCTCGGCTGGCAGAGCGGGCACGAGAGCGGAATGGGCGACCATACCATCACCAGCGGACTCGAGGGGGCGTGGACGCCGACCCCGATCCAGTGGAGCATGAACTATTTCCACATGCTGCTCGACTACGAATATGAGCTGGTCACCAGCCCGGCGGGGGCCAAGCAGTGGCAGCCGGTCGACCAGAAGCCCGAAGACATGGCGCCGGGTGCCCACAGCCCCGATCGCCGCGTGCCGACGATGATGACGACCGCCGACATGGCCTTCAAGATGGACCCCGAATATCGCAAGATCGCCGAGCGGTTCCGGGCCAATCCCGACCAATTCGCGGACGCCTTCGCTCGCGCCTGGTTCAAGCTCACCCATCGCGACATGGGGCCGAAGTCGCGTTACCTCGGCCCGGAAGTGCCGGCCGAGGACCTGATCTGGCAGGACCCGATCCCCGCCGGTTCGACGCCGAGCGACAGCGACGTCGCCGCTCTCAAGGCAAAAATCCTCGACAGCGGACTGACGGTCAGTGAGCTGGTCAAGGCAGCCTGGGCTTCGGCCGCGACCTACCGCCGGTCCGATCACCGGGGCGGCGCCAACGGTGCACGGATCCGCTTCAGCCCGCAGAAAGACTGGGAGGTCAACGACCCGCCCGAGCTTGCCAAGATCCTTGCCAGGCTCGACGAGCTGCGCGGCAAGATCTCGCTTGCCGATGCAATCGTGCTCGGCGGCAGCGCCGCGGTGGAAAAAGCGGCGAAGGATGCAGGCTTCGAGCTCGCCGTGCCGTTCACTAGCGGCCGCGGCGACGCGAGCGAGGAACAGACCGATGCCGAAAGCTTCGAGTTCCTCGAGCCCAGGGCGGACGGCTTCCGCAACTATCTGCAGGTCCGGTACAATGTGCCGACCGAGGAGCTGCTGATCGATCGCGCCTCGCTGCTTGGCCTCAGCGTGCCCGAGATGACCGTGCTGGTCGGCGGCCTGCGCGTGCTGGGCGCCAACCAGGGCAATTCGAAGCATGGCGTGCTCACCGACCGGGTCGGGCAGCTGACCAACGACTTCTTCGTCAACCTGCTCGACATGGGTACGGCGTGGAAGCAGGTCGACGACCACAGCGACGAGACCTTCGTCGGCACCTGCCGCAAGACGGACGAGCAGAAGTGGACCGCGACCCGGACCGACCTTGTGTTCGGCTCGAATGCCCAGCTCCGAGCAATCTCCGAGGTCTATGCGGCCGACGACGCGAAGGAGAAGTTCGTGCGCGACTTCATCGCCGCCTGGACCAAGGTGATGAACGCCGACCGATTCGATCTTCGCCGGCCCGCCAAGGCCGCCAGGTCAGCTGCGCCCGAACCGGTCATGGCGAAATAGAGTTACGGCCGCCGCGGCGCTCCCCCCGTCTGCCCCTCCCCTCGGGAGCGCCGCGGCAAATCCGGGCTCAGCTCAATCGCACAATTGCTCAAGCGCCATTTCGCGCGGGTCGATCGCCGTCAGCTGTGGGCTAATTTCGCGAATGATTGCTCGCAGGACGGAGGCAAGCAACTGGAACTCGTTCTCGCGCGGGCTCGACCGGCGCCAGATCAGGGCGATGCGGCGAAAGCCGTGATTGGACCGAAGCGGCTTGGCGTCAACATGGGTGCCTTCGAGAATGCCGGCTTCGATCGCCATTGACGGGATAAAGGTCACCCCGAGGCCATTGTCGACCATTTGCACAAGGGTGTGCAGCGACGTGCCCATCATCGCCGCCTGGGCGCGCAGGTCCGGCCGGTTGCAGGCTGCCAGGGCATGATCCTTCAAGCAGTGCCCGTCTTCGAGAAGGAGCATCCTTTTCTCGTCGATCGCGTCGACCCCGACCGATGCTCCGCTCGGCGCTTCACCACGCGGGAAGGCGACGAAAAGGCGGTCGTCGAACAGGGGCGCCGAGTCGACGTCACCACAATTGAACGGCAGCGCCAGAAGCACGCAGTCGAGCTGGCCGCGCTGCAGCGCCTCGCACGCCGACTGGCTGGGCTCCTCGCGCAAATAAAGCTTGAGGCTCGGCCACTGCTGGCGAAGCCGGGGAAGCATCGCCGGCAGCAGGAACGGCGCGATGGTCGGGATGACCCCGAGCCGAAGTTCGCCGTGCAACGGCTTGCCCTCGGCCCGGGCGAGATCGGCAAGCTCTTCGGCCTCGCGAAGCAGGCGGACCGCCTTGTCGGCGACCTTTTCGCCAAGCGCGGTGAACCGGACCACCCGGCGCGTGCGCTCGACCAGCGTCACCCCGAGCAGGGATTCGAGCTCACGCAGGCCTGCGGAAAGCGTCGACTGGGTGACGAAGCAGGCGTCGGCCGCCTTGCCGAAATGGCCATGCTCGCGAAGCGCCACCAGATATTGCAGCTGCTTGATGGTCGGCAGGTGGATCAGCATCGTAATCGATAAATCCAATCAATCGCTCATCCATAATCAATTCCGACGATTTAGGCCAGCATAGCGCGGCCCTCTGGCAATCGACCGTCGTCGGCCATAGATTGGGAACAATGCATTCCGGACTTATCGACTATCTCGATTCGGTGAAGGCGCGCGATCCCGCCGCCCGGTCGCGCTTGGAGATCCTGATCTATCCCGGCGCCTGGGCGCTAGCCTTCCATCGCATCGCCCACTGGCTGTACGGCGGCAGGCTCTATCTGCTGGCGCGGATGGTCAACCATCTCGCGCGGTTCCTGACGGCGATCGACATCCATCCGGGAGCGGTGATCGGCAAGCGCTTCTTCATCGACCACGGCTTCACGGTTATCGGCGAGACCGCCGAGATCGGCGACGACGTCACCATCTACCAATGCGTGACGCTGGGCGGGACCAACCCGACCGATGGCGTCGCCGGCAAGCGTCACCCGACGCTCCGCAGCAACGTCGTCATCGGCTCTGGCGCCCAGGTGCTCGGGCCGATCGAGGTCGGCGAAGGCGCCAGGGTCGGCGCCAATGCCGTCGTCACCCGGGACGTGGCGGCGGGCGCTACCGTCATCGGCATCCCGGCCAAGACCGTGCCGGTCGGCGTCGATACCGCGCAGCCAAAGGAGTTTGTCCCCTACGGCACACCGTGCAGCGAAATCGCCGATCCGATGCTCGCACGGCTCTGCGAGCTTGAGCGGGAAATCCGCGCCCTCCGCCAGCAAGTGAAGGAGCAAGCGGTCGAGCCCGCTCCGGCCAGGAGCAAGCGCGCTTGAGCGTGATTGCGCCGTTTCCGCACCCGCGGGACCGGCGCCCAATCGCCAGCTTCGACCGTGCCGAGCTGATGCGGATCATGGATCTGTACGGCCGAATGGTCGCCGCCGGCCATTGGCGCGACTATGCGCTTGGCCACCATCCCCATTTCGCTGTGTTCGCCGCCTTTCGGCGCCATTCCGAGCGACCGGAGATCCGCATAGAAAAACGCCCCGAGCTTCGCTTGAAGCAGGGGGCGTTCGCATTGGTCGGCGAGCATGGAATGGTGCTCAAGCGGGGCGACGACCTTCCTGGTGTCCTCGCCCCGCTCGAGCGCCGGTTCATGCGGCTGGTTGGCTGACCAAAGCCGCGCGATCCAGGACCGGCAGCCTTGCGCGAAGGCCCTCCGGAAGCGGCCGAACGACTAGCTCGCGCGCCTGGTGCCAGAAGGCCGACAGCAGCAGCAGCGACGATCCGATCACCAACGCCGTCAAGGCGAAGTTGAGCTCGATCGCTCCGAACTGCTTGAACAGCTCGTTGAGCGCGAACAGCACGTAAGCCAGCGCCGAGACCAGCAGCGCGCGGCGATCGATCGCCAGCGCCGTCAGCCCGATGATCACGTAAAGCAGGATCACCACCAGCCCTTCGCCGATCGTTGCCGTGCCGTCGTTCAGGCCGAGCAAGGTGAAGACCGGGTGGATGATCATCGGCGCCGCCAACAGGTGCAGCCAGAAGGCGACGTCGGAGCGCCGGGTCACCCGCGCCGGGTCCGACGAATCCCACCGCATCGCGAACAGGAAGATCGCGACTCCAAGCACGAGCACGAAGCTTAGGATGACGTTCTGCGACTGCTCGACATTCTGGCCGAGGGCGGCGAGCAGCAGCCCGACGGCGATGGCGGCAACGGCAGCGGCGCCCGCAGCGATGGTAATCGGGACATGGAATCGCTTCCAGTGGAGCCAGGCGCCGCCGGCGGCGACCAGCCCGGAAACGGCGGCAAGAACGCCCGCCATCTGCTCGTTGTTCTCGACCCTGTCAGGGCCGATCGCGGCGATCAGAGCGAAAGCGGTGGTGGCGAAAAGCGAGCCGACGAACGCCAGCAGGAGCAGGATGGACGGCAGCGCCATGCGGCGCTTGGCGGTGAAGAACATGGCCAGGCCCCAGCTGGTCGCGGCCACCGCCGCAGGCGCCAGGAACGATGGCCCGTCGCCTTCGACCGCGGTTCCCATCGCCGCCCCGATCGACTGGCCGATCCAGCCGACCGCGACCAGCAGGATCACGGCGGCGATCGAGACGAAGATGTCGTTAAAGCCGGTGATTAGCCGGAATTGCTCTTCGTCGACCGCCGGCAGCGAACGCTGGGCCTCGATGAAGTTGCGAAGCGATGTGGCGGATTCGGCGCTGAGCGCACCCGCGGCGACCGCTTCGTCGAGATCGTTCTGACTGTACATGAGAAGCACCCCTTCCAGGGCGCAAACTATCGCGGCTGTATTAGTGTGTCAATACACCGTGAGGGTTGGCCGGTGCCCCGACGGGGGAGTTGAGGACAACGGGGCACCGGCCGGTGACGCCCTCCTGTCGCGCAAAATTCGGCTGCGCGAGGTAGGGGTAAACGTTTCGGCACCAGTTTACGACGAAGCGATTGTTGACGAGGGGCGGCCGCCGCTCCGGTATCCACAAGGTTTACGCGCGGGCACCTCGGCCGGACGCTTTTTCAGTCCAGCGGCCACTTTCGCGCGCCCAATAATGGCGCTCGACACCTTCGCTTTCGCCAAGCGAGCGCCAGGCGGCACGGGCCTCTTCCAGGCTGTCCGCATCGAACAAGTAGAAAGCGCGGTGAAAGCCGAGCGCGGCGTCGCGCCATTTGCCGTCGGCGATCAGCAGGTTGCGGGCCCGGTTGGCAGGGTCGGTGGCGGTCGCGAGCAGGATCGGCTGGCGGGAATCTTCGCCGCTGCCGGCTAGGCCGTGGGGAACGAAGCTTGCCGCGCCCTGGTCCCACAGGATCCGGTCGAGCCGCGCCAGCAGCGCCTCGTCCTCGGCGACGACCAGCAGCCGCTCGTCCTGCTCGAGCAGCTTTTCGGCAAGGCTGGCGATGATCTGTTCGACCGGCACCGAGCCAAGCTGGTAGAAGTCGACCCGCACCTATGCGGCCTTAGCTCTCGAGCGTGTCGGCCACATATTGGTCGAGCAGTCGAACCCCAAAGCCGGTCGCGCCCTTGTCGTAGGTGGTTCCGGCCTTATCGGCCCAGGCCATGCCGGCGATGTCGAGGTGCGCCCATTTGACGCCCTCGTCGACGAAGCGGTGGATGAACTCGGCCGCTGTGATCGAGCCGCCCTCGCGCGGGCCGACGTTCTTGACGTCGGCGATCTGCGAATCGATCAGCCGGTCGAACGACTCGCCGAGCGGCATCCGCCACAGCTTGTCGCCACTTTCCCTGGCCGCCTCGAGCAAAGCATCGGCAAGCTTGTCGTCGGGCGTGAACAGGCCGCCGAATTCGTGACCGAGGCTGACCAGGATCGCGCCGGTCAGCGTTGCCAGGTCGATGATCGTCGTCGGCTTGTAGTTGCGCTGAACATAAGTCAGGGCGTCGGCGAGGACGAGGCGCCCCTCGGCGTCGGTGTTGATGACTTCGATCGTCTGGCCGGACATCGATGTGACGACGTCGCCCGGCCGCTGTGCATTGCCGCCCGGCATATTCTCGACCAGGCCGCAAATGCCGACGAGATTGGCCTTGGCCTTGCGCAACGCCAGCGCCTTGAAGGCGCCAACGACGGCGCCGGCTCCGCCCATGTCCCACTTCATCGCTTCCATTCCGGCGGCCGGCTTGATCGAAATTCCGCCGGTGTCGAAGGTCACGCCCTTGCCGACGAAGGCGACCGGTGGAACGCCCGGCTTGCCGCCATTCCAGCGCAACACGAGGAGTCTGGGCTCTCGAACCGAGCCCTGAGCGACCCCAAGCAGCGCGCCCATGCCGAGCTTTTTCATCTGCTCGCCGGTCAGCACCTCCATCTCGATTCCGAGCTTGGTGAGCTCGCGGCAGCGCTCGACGAAGCTTTCCGGATAGATGACATTGGCGGGCTCGGTGACCAGGCCGCGGGTCAGGTCCACCCCTTCGAGGACCGGCTGCCAGCGGTCGGTCCAGCGCTTGGCTGCGCCCTCGCCGCCGCCGACGATGGTGACCGTCTTCAGGGTCGGCTTCTGCTTCTCCTTGAGCTTCGTCCGATAGCGGTCGTAGCGCCATGACCGAAGCGCCGCGGCGAGCGCGACCCTGGCCGCCGCGTCGGCGTCGAAGTCGAGCCCAGTGAGGTCGATGACGGCCTCGGTCTCTCCCGATGTCAGAAGGCGCGCCGCCGCCGTTCCGCCAAGTTTCTCCGCCGCATCCGCCGGGCTTGTGTCGCTGCCAATGCCGACCACAAGCAACCGCTGCGGCGATCCGCCAGCTTCGACGAACAGCTCCACGGCGCTTCCGGCATCGCCCTCGAACCGGTGGCGTTTGAGGGCGGCTTCGACCTTGGCCTTGTCGCCGAGCGAACCGGCCGCCGGCCGCTTGCCGCCCGCCGACGGGATCACAAGAGCGAAATCTCCAGCGGGCCGCGAGGCGGCGAATGCAATCTTCATCGTCAGTCGTGTCCTTGGCAAAAATGTCGGGCTGAGGGTTGCGTGGGCCTTTAGGACGCGGTGCCAACATTGGCAAAGGCGGGCCCGAGAAGGCGGATTGTCGGTTACGGGGCAAGGTGCGATAGGCCGGTCGAAAGCGAAAGCGGAAGCGGGTGGAAGACGAGCGCAGTGGCTAATCGGTTGATCTGGTGGACCGCCCTGCCCGTGCTGATCGGCCCCGCCGTGGCTGCGGCGCAGGAGGCGCCTGTGACCGAGGCTGCCGAGCCCGAGGCGATCGTCGAGTTCAGCGCCGACCAGGTCATCTATGACAGCGAGAACGATATCGTCTCCGCCGTGGGACGGATCCGGATGTCTCGCGAAGGCAATTACCTCGCCGCCGATCGGGTCGACTGGAATCGCAAAACCGGCGTGATCCGCGCCTCGGGCAACGTCGTCGTCGTCGACCCTCGCGGCGACAAGCTGGTCGGCGACAGCGTCGTGCTCACCGATTCGCTGCGCGACGGCACGGTCGACAACCTGCTGGTCGTGCTGGAAAGCGGCGGCCGAATCGCCGCCGAGCGCGGCACTCGCGCCGACGGCGTCATCACCCTGGAGAATGCCGCTTATTCTCCCTGCCCGGTGACGACCGAAGAGGGCTGCCCGAAGAATCCGAGCTGGATGATCACCGCCGCCCAAGTGATCGACGACCCGGCCAACGGCCGGGTCCGATTCCGCGGCGGCCGGCTGCGGATCTTCGGCGTCGAGCTGCCGCTGCTGCCAGTCTTCAGCGTCGGTACCGACGGCGAAGGCGCCACCGGCTGGTTGGTCCCGGAGCTCAAGATTTCCCGGAACAACGGCTTCGAGGTCGCCCTGCCATATTACTGGCGGATCGCGCCCAACCGCGACCTGGCGCTGATCCCGCACGTCTACACCGGCACGTTGCCGGCGATGGAGGCGCGCTATCGCGAGCTGAACAGCCTCGGCGCGTTCCAGATTGGCGGCTTCCTTACCTATGGCAAGGTCGACAATTTCGATCTCACTCCGAGCGAGGACGGCGACCGCCAGCTGCGCGGCTATTTCGAGGCCAATGGCAAATATCAGCTCGACCCGCTGTGGAGCGTCACCGGCGTCCTGAGATGGGCGAGCGACAAGACCGTCACCCGGCGGTACGACATCACTCGCGACGATCGCCTGCGCAACTTCATCAATGCCGAGCGGATCAGCCCCAACAGCTACGTATCGATCGCCGGCTGGGCGTTTCAGGGCTTGCGGGTCGACGACGTCCAGAAGCAGATCCCGATCGCGCTTCCGGCAATCGACGCCCGCTTCAATCTCGAACCGCCGGTGCTCGGCGGAAAAGTCCAGCTGCAGGCCAATAGCCTCGCCATCCTTCGGATCGAGGGACAGGACACCCAGCGGGCGTTCGCCAGCGCGCGCTGGGACCGACGCTGGCTGACCGCGATGGGCCAGCAGCTGACCCTCACCGCTTATGCCCGCGGCGACGTCTATCACACCGAAGATGCAGCGGAGACCGTGGTGCCGATCTATCGCGGCACCGACGGCTGGCACACGCGCGGCATCGCCGCGCTTGCGGCCGACATGCAATGGCCGCTGATCGGGCCGCTGTTCGGCGGCCTCCAGCGGGTCGTTCCACGCGTCCAGATCGTCGCCACGCCACCGACCCCGAACCTGTCGATCCCCAACGAGGACGCGCGCTCGGTCGACCTCGAGGACAGCAACCTGTTCGCCCTCAACCGCTTCCCGGGTTACGACCGCTGGGAGGATTCGTCGCGCGTGACCTATGGCCTGGAGTGGTTCTACGACCGCCCCAACCTGTCGATCAGCACGACGATCGGCCAGAGTTATCGGCTCAATCGCCGGCCGGGAATCTTTCCCGAAGGCACCGGCCTGACCGACCGATTGTCGGACATCGTCGGCCGAACCCGAGTCCGCTACGGTCGGTTCATCGACGTCACCCACCGCTACCGAGTCGACAAGGACAATTTCGCGGTCCGCCGCAACGAGGTCGACCTGACGATCGGCAGCGACCAGACCTATGCGCAGATCGGCTACCTGCGCCTCAACCGCGACATCAACCCGACGATCGAGGACCTGCGTGACCGAGAGGAGCTTCGACTCGCCGCACGGCTCAAGATCGGCCGTTATTGGTCGATCTTCGGAGCGACCGTGCTCGACCTCACCGACAAGGACGAGGACGCTTTCTCGCTGGCCGACGGCTGGGAGCCGGTGCGCAACCGCCTGGGCGTCGCCTATGAGGACGAATGCCTTGAGCTTGGCCTAACCTGGCGGCGCGACTATGAGCGCCTCGGGGAGTTCCGCAAGGGCAGCACCTTCGCGCTCCAGATAGCATTGAAGGGCCTCGGCCGCTAAGCTTGCGTTCAGCGGGCACGGCTAAAGGCAAACTCGCGGATTTGTTTGGGCAATAAGGGAAAATTGGTGGTGGCAGTTTCTGAATTCCTCCGGACTCGCGGCCGGATGGGCATGATGGTCGTAGCGCTTGGAGCGGCGACCGCCGCGGTTGCCCAGACCGGTTCGGCACCGACTCCGGCGGCTGCGGCGCCCGGCAACCGGCCGCTCAATCTTCCCGAAAACCCGACGCTGTTCGGTTCGACCATGCCGTCGGTCGTCAAGGCGACGGCGATCGTCAACGGTGCGGTGATCACTCAGTCCGACATCGACCAGCGCCTGATGCTCCTGGCTATGTCGAGCGGCGGCAGAATACCCGCCGACCAGGTCGAGGAGCTGCGCCAGCAGGTGCTCCGCAATTTGATCGACGAAACCCTCCAGATCCAGGCCGCCAAGGCGGACAAGATCACGGTCGCACCGGCCGACATCGACAAGACCGTCCTGCGAGTCGCCACACAGAACAAGCAGACCCCCGAGCAGCTCGCCGAGGTGCTCAGGGCGAGCGGCTCATCGATCAGGTCGATCCGCCGCCAGATCGAGGGTGAGCTCGCCTGGGGCCGGCTTCAGCAAAAGCGAATCGAAAGCGGAGTCAGCGTCGGCGACGACGAGGTGAAGGCTGTGCTCGACCGTCTCAATGCCGCCAAGGGGACGAACGAATATCGAGTCGGCGAAATCTATCTGTCGGCACCGGGCGGCAATGTCGCGCAGGCGACCACCGCCGCAAGCCAGATCATCGAGCAGATCAAGAATGGTGCCTCGTTCGCCGCTTACGCGCGCCAATATTCGGAAGCCTCGACGGCGGCGGTGGGCGGCGACCTCGGCTGGGTCCGGCCAGCCCAGCTGCCGCAGGCGATCGCCGCCGTGGTTCAGTCGATGCGGCCCGGTCAGCTCAGCGACCCGATTCCGGTCCCCGGCGGAGTTTCGATCATCGCCGTCCAGGACGAGCGCAAGGTCCTCGCGCCCGACCCGCGCAACGCCGTTCTCAGCCTGAAGCAGATTTCGGTGGCCTTTCCGGCGGGAACGTCCCGCCAGCAGGCCGAACCGCTTGTCGCCCGCTTTGGCGAGGCGGCGCGCAACGTCGCCGGTTGTGGTGGAGCGGAAAAGATTGCCGCCGACTTCAAGGCAGAGGTCGTGTCCAGCGACGACATCAAGCTGCGCGACCTTCCGCCAGCGCTGCAGGAGATCATGCTTCCGCTGCAGGTCGGGCAGGCGAGCCCGCCGTTCGGATCGATCGAGGAAGGCGTGCGCGTGCTCGTCCTGTGCGGCCGCGATGAAGTCGATCCGACCGCGCCGAGCTTCGATCAGGTCTATGCGCAGCTCAACGAGGAGCGGGTCAACATGCGCGCCCGCCGCTACCTGCGCGATCTGCGGCGTGATGCGGTGATCGAATTCCGCTAGAGCGCCGCGGGTGACGGCCAACCCGCTTCCACCGCTTGCGGTTTCGCTCGGCGATCCGGCCGGGATCGGGCCGGAAGTTCTGGCGAAATGCTGGGATAACCGCGGTCTTTTCAGCCTGCCGCCGTTCGTTGCGATCGGCGATCCCCGCTCGGTTCGGGCGGTATGGGACGGCCCGCTGGCGACAATCGACGATCCGCGCGAAGCCGAATCCGCGTTCGATATCGGTTTGCCGCTGATCCAGATCCCGTCGCCGGAAGCCGACCGGCCCGGCCATCCCAGCGTCGCCGGCGCGCATTGCTCGCTCGACGCGCTGGAAATCGCGGTCGGCCTCGCCCGTTCGGGTTCGGCGGCCGGTGTCGTCACCGGGCCGGTGTCGAAGGAACAACTTTACTCGATCGGGTTCAGGCATCCCGGCCAGACCGAGTTCGTCGCCGAGCGCTGCGGGATCGCCTCGGGCAACGTGGTGATGATGCTGGCAGGGCCGACGCTCCGGACAGTTCCGGTCACGACCCACATCCGGCTTCGCGATGTTCCAGAGCATCTGACTTCGGCGCTGATCGAATCGCGCGGCCGCACGACCCTTCGCGGCCTGCAGCGCAATTTCGGAATTGCCGAGCCGCGTCTGGCGATCACCGGCCTCAATCCCCATTCGGGCGAGGGCGGGCTGCTCGGCACCACCGAGATCGAGGTGATCGAGCCGGCCATCGCCGCGCTTCGCGCTGAAGGCTGGCGGGTGACTGGTCCCCATCCCGCCGATACCTTGTTCCACGAAAGCGCCCGCGCCCGCTACGATGCGGCCCTGTGCATGTATCACGACCAGGCGCTGATCCCGGTGAAGGCGCTGCATTTCGCCGATGCGGTCAACATCACCCTTGGCCTGCCGATCATCCGCACTGCTCCCGACCATGGCACCGCGTTCGACATCGCCGGCGGGGACCGTGCCGACCCGCGGCCGATGGCGGCGGCGCTGCGCCTGGCCGGAGACTGCGCCCTGAATCGTATTGGCGCGGTGTGAGCCAGCCCGAGCCGCTTCGCGACGTCATCGCCCGCCACGGGCTGCAGGCCAGCAAGGCGCTCGGCCAGAACTTCATCCTCGACCGCCAGCTGCTGGCGAAAATCGCCGCGATCCCGGGCGAGATCGCCGGCGACACAGTCTATGAGGTTGGGCCCGGCCCGGGCGGACTGACCCGGGCGCTGCTCGAGCGTGGCCCAAGCGTCGTCGCCGTCGAGCGCGACCGCCGTTTCATTCCGGCGCTTGCCGAGCTGGGCGCGGACTTTCCCGGAAAACTCAAGATCGTCGAGGCCGACGCCATGCGGATCGACGAAACCGAGCTTGTCGGCGGCGGAGCCCGGGTCGTCGCCAACCTTCCGTACAACGTCGGGACCGCCCTGTTGCTACGCTGGCTGACCGGCGGTTGGCCGCCGTGGTGGCGGTCGCTGACTCTGATGTTCCAGAAGGAAGTGGCGGAGCGGATCGTCGCCCGCCCCGGAAGCGGCGCTTACGGCCGGTTGTCGATCCTCGCCCAATGGCGATCCGATGCGCGAATTGCCCTGCAGCTCAGTCGCTCGGCATTCGTGCCGCCGCCGAAGGTTGCGTCCGCTGTGATCCACATCACGCCGCTGGAATCGCCTGACGGCGTCGATCCGAAGCAGATCGAGCGGCTGACCGAGGCCGCATTCGGCCAGCGCCGCAAGATGCTTCGCTCGAGCCTGAGGGGCGTTCCGGGCGCGCTCGATGCGCTCGACGAACTCGGAATCGACCCGCAACGGCGCGCGGAAACACTCTCTGTTGCGGATTATATCAGTCTGGCGCGAGCGCTCAGCTAGTTTTTCTTGGGAGCTTCGGGCGTGGTCGCGGCAGCGACCGTCGGGCCGCGCGAGATGGCGGCCGAAAGCGCCGCGATCTGGCGACAGGGGTTGTTTCCGCAAAGCTTCTGAAGCTTGGCGAGATTCTCCTTCGCCCGCGGGATCGCGCCGAGCTCGACCATTGCCTCACCCTGCACTTCGATCGCATCGAGATCGTTGGGCTCCAGCTGAAGCGCTTCGTTGGCCAGCCGGACCGACTTCCCGAACAGCTTCTGCTGCTTGGCGACGCGCGCGAGGTCGACGAAAGCGGAGCGGTTGCGCGGATCGACCGCAAGCGCGGTTTCGAGCAGGTCGGCTGCTTCGCTGAGCTTGCCGGCGGCGATCTGTGATTCGGCCTGCCGCTGCAGCTGAACCGATTGCGGGGTGATCTGGCTATCGGGCAGCTGCCCGACCACCGGGCTGGCAAGCAAGGTCGCAGCCGCCCCAACCATCAGAAAACGCACGAAATTCCGCATTACTTTCTCCATCGATCGCGCCGTGCTCCCTAGCATGGCTTAACGAGACGCGCGATGAAAAAGCCGTCGGTCGCGTCATGGCCCGGTGTCAGCAGCCGGCCATCGCCGTCCGAACGCCCGCACCCCTCCAAAATATCCTGCGCGACCCAAGCTGAACGGGACCCTAAGAAGGATCGGATTTGTGCGGCCCCTTCCCGCGTCAGCAGCGAGCAGACGGCATAGACCAACGATCCGCCCGGCCTGACCAGTTGAGCGGCGATATCGAGCAGTCGGGCCTGCGCCGCCGTCAGCCGCACGAGGCGCTGCTCATCGAGCCTCCACCGCGCTTCGGGATTGCGCCGCCAGGTCCCGCTGCCCGAGCAGGGGGCATCGACCAGCACCAGGTCGGCAGACTCGCGCCAATCGGCAAGCTCGACGAGCTCGCTCGGCGGATTGAGCAGCCGGGTTTCGACCGTAGCATTGGCCCGGGTGGCACGTGGTGCCAGCTTCGACAGTCGCGAGCGGTTGCAGTCGGCGGCGAGAATCCTCGCGCCCGGAGCGGCAGCGGCCAGCGCCAGCGCCTTGCCGCCGGCGCCGGCACACAGGTCGAGGATCCGCTGCTCCGGCCGCGGATCGCAGGCCAGCGCGATCAGCTGGCTGCCTTCGTCCTGAACCTCGACCAGGCCGTCGCCATAGGCCTGTGATTCATCGATGCGGCTGTCGGGCGGCAGTCGGAGCCCCCATGGACTGAGCGGAGTCGGCTGCGCGTCCGGGAAAGCGGCGAGCATCGCCTCGCGCGTGGTTCGCGCGGCATTGACGCGAAGGTCGAGCGGCGCCCGCTCGAGAAGTGCCGGCCATTCCTCGGCCGTGACCAGCGGCGAAAGCTCGTCGACCAGCCAGCCGGGAACGATTGCCGCCGCGCTTGCCGGCTCCCCTTCTACCAGCGGTTCAGGGCCGCGCGGCTGGCCGAAAAGCTCGAGAAGTTCCGGATCGTCCTGCGCCAGTCCGACAATCGCCGCCCGCCCGCTCTCGGGACGTTCCGCCGTCCGCCGGATCGCCCGGTATGCGAGCTCGCGCACCGCGCGGCGGTCCTTCGACCCGGCATAGCGGCGGGTCTTGAAATAGCGGGTGACGATGGAATCGGCGGGCGACCCGTCGTCGCGCGCCGAGTCGATCACCAGGTCGAGGATTTCGACCGCGGCCTGGAGTCGCGCCGCGGGGGTCATAAGCTAGCGCGTCGGATAATTGGGCGCCTCGCGGGTGATGGCGACGTCGTGGACATGGCTTTCCGACAGTCCGGCATTGGTGATCCGAATGAATTTCGCGCGGGCCTGCAGGTCGGCGACGGTGCTTGCGCCGGTATAGCCCATCGCCGCCTTCACACCGCCGACCAGCTGATGGATGATGTCTCGCACCGGGCCCTTGAACGGCACCTGGCCCTCGATGCCTTCAGGCACCAGCTTGAGATGGTCCTGGATATCCTGCTGGAAATAGCGGTCGGCGGAACCGCGGGCCATTGCCCCGACCGAGCCCATGCCGCGATAGGATTTGTAGGCGCGGCCCTGGTAGAGGAAGGTCTCGCCCGGGGCTTCTTCGGTGCCCGCCAGCAGCGAGCCGACCATCACCGCCGACGCGCCCGCGGCCAACGCCTTGGCGATGTCGCCGCTGGTGCGGATGCCGCCATCGGCGATCACCGGTACGCCGGACTTCTTTGCCGCCGATGCCGCCGACATGACGGCGGTGAGCTGCGGTACGCCGACCCCCGCCACAATTCGCGTCGTGCAGATCGAACCGGGGCCAATGCCGACTTTGATCGCGTCGGCGCCGGAATCGATCAGTGCCTTGGCGGCATCGGCGGTGGCGACGTTGCCGGCGATAACCTGAACCGAGTTGGACAGCGTCTTCACGCGCTCGACGGCTCGGCCGACGTCGGTGTTGTGGCCGTGCGCGGTGTCGATGACGATGCAATCGCAACCCGCCTCGATCAGCGCTTGCGACCGCTCGAAGCCTTTGTCGCCCACAGTGGTCGCAGCAGCCACCCGAAGGCGGCCTTCGGCGTCCTTCGTCGCCAGCGGCGCGGCGACCGATTTCTCGATGTCCTTGACGGTGATCAGACCGACCAGGTGGCCCGATTCATCGGTAACCAGCAGCTTCTCGATCCGCCGCTGGTGGAGGATCCGCCGGGCGATCTCTTGGCTGGTGCCGAGTCCGACTGTCGCCAGATTGTCGCGGGTCATCAATTCGCTGACCGGCTGCTTGGGATTTTCGGCAAACCGGACATCGCGGTTGGTTACGATCCCGACCAACTTGCCCGATTTCTCGACGACCGGGATGCCGCTGATTCGGTTGGCCTTCATTAGCTCGAGCGCTTCGGCGAGCGTCTGGTCGGCGGTCATTGTGATCGGATTGACGACCATTCCGCTTTCGAACCTCTTGACCGCGCGGACCGCCGCGGCCTGCTCCTCGACCGAGAGGTTGCGGTGGAGGACCCCGATGCCGCCGAGCTGGGCGAGTGCAATCGCCATGTCGGCCTCGGTCACCGTGTCCATCGCCGACGACAGGATCGGGATGTTGATCGGGATTTCGCGGGTAAGCTGGGTCCTGGTGTCGGCCTGGCTCGGAAGGACGGAGGATTCGAGCGGCTGCAGGAGCACGTCGTCGAACGTCAGGCCCAGCGCGATGTCAGGGTAAGGATTCAGGTCGGCCATATCGGCCCATGACAGAGGAAGCGCGATTCGCCAAGGGGCGCGGCGCTCGTCAGAGCGATCCGCGGAGGGCCTCGATCCAGCGGACGCTTTGGCCCGACATGCCGTCCGGAAGCGAGGAAAGGTCGGCTTCGCAAACCTGCTCGACCTCCCAGTTCCAGCGCCGCGGCCGGTAACGAACGTCGCGAACGATCACCAGCGACGCGGTGTCGCGCTTGAAGTCAGTGGGTTCTTCGAAATCGCGGGCGCGGTGCACCTCGCCGAACGAGATCATGCCGATCTCCTCCCGGAGCTCGCGCAGCGCTGCTTCGACCAGATCCTCTCGTTCCGGCCGGCCGCCGCCGGGAATCCGCCACCCTGGCGCATAGCGGAGCTTCACCAGGATGAGCTTGCCCTCGGGCGTCAGGGCAATGGCATGGGATCCGAAGGTTTTCGGGCGCCGGACGAACCAGAAGGCCCTGAGGAAGGAATGCGCTGCGGTGGCGGCGATTCGCACGCTGTGATTGGCGAATGCCGCCAGGCGCGACACGCTGAAGCTAAGCCGCCGAGGCGCGCTGCAGAAGGCGCTCTGCCACCTCAACGTGCATCCGCTCGATCATCTGCCCTTCGAACCGCACGGCGCCGCCGCCAAAGGCGTCGACCAAGCGGCGGGCGCGCGCTATTTCCTCGGCGGTCGGCGAAAAAGCCCGGTTGCACTCTTCGATCTGCTTGGGGTGGATCAGGCTCTTGCCGTCGAAACCGAGGCGGCGGCCCTCGGCGCATTCGGCGGCAAAGCCGTCGAGGTCCTCGAGATCGTTGAAGACCCCGTCGAACACCGCCACTCCCGCCGCCCGGGCGGCGAGGACGATCGACTGGAGCGCCGTCTGCAACGGCTCCCGGCCGGCTGCGGGCGGCAGCCGAAGGTCGGCGGAAAGGTCGTTGGTGCCGGCGATCAGCGCCGCGCATTGCGGCGCGATTTCCGCGCCGGCGAGGACTCCGGCGGCGGTTTCGATCATCGCCAGAAGCGGCTTCGCCAGCGCTTCGGCGACACCATGGACGAGGTGCCCCGACGGCGCGCGCGGAAGCACGGCGAAGGGCGCATTGGAGCCTGCCACGGCGTCCAAGTCGAGCGAATGCCATTCGCTGCCGATCGCGTTGATCCGGATCGCCACCGGCATCGGCCATTGGCCCGCGACCGCCTCGACGGCGGCCTTACGCGCCGCGTCCTTGTCCTCGGGCTTCACCGCGTCCTCGAGGTCGAGGACGACAAGATCGGCCGCCGACTCGCGCGCATGGCCGATCGCGCGCGGGTTCGAGGCAGGCAGGAACAGCACCGATCGGACGACATCAAGGCCGCTTCTCACCGCGATTTTCCTTCCGTTCCCGTGCCGCTCGACGCATCATGGAGCCAGACTCAGGCGAGGACAAACATGCTGACCACTTTCATGACCGCGATCGCAGTTCTGGCGCTGCTGTTCGTGATGATGAGCGTCAAGATCGTCCATCAGGGCTATCGCTACACGATCGAGCATTTCGGGCGCTTCGTCCGGGTCGCCCAGCCCGGCTTCAACTTCGTCCCGCCGTTCTTCTATCGCGTCGGCCGCAAGATCAACATGATGGAGCAGGTGGTCGATATCCCTGGCCAGGAGATCATCACCAAGGACAATGCGATGGTCGCAGTCGATGGGGTGGTCTTCTTCCAGGTGATCGACCCGGCGAAAGCGGCCTATGAAGTCAGCGATCTTTATTCCGCCCTCATGGCGCTCTCGACCACCAATTTGCGCACGGTCATGGGTTCGATGGACCTCGACGAGACATTGTCCAAACGTGACGAGATCAATGCGCGCCTGCTCGCCGTGGTCGACCATGCAACCGAGCCATGGGGCGTGAAGATCACCCGAGTCGAGCTGAAAGACATCCGGCCGCCTTCCGACATCGTCAATGCGATGACCCGGCAGATGAAGGCCGAGCGCGAGAAGCGCGCCGCAATCCTCGAGGCCGAAGGTGCGCGCGCCTCGGAGATCCTTCGCGCCGAGGGCGAGAAGCAGTCGAAGATCCTGCAGGCCGAGGGCGAGAAGGAAGCCGCCTTCCGCGAAGCCGAGGCGCGCGAGCGTTCGGCCCAGGCCGAAGCGGCGGCGACCAAGTCGGTAAGCGACGCAATCGAGGCCGGCAGCGGCCAGGCCATCAATTATTTCGTCGCCCAGAAATATGTCGAGGCGCTCGGCAAGTTTGCGACCTCGCCGAACGCCAAGACGATCCTGTTCCCGGTCGAAGCCACCCAGCTGATGGGGACGCTCGGCGGAATCGGCGAGCTCGCTCGCGAAGTGTTCGGAGGGGCGGAAGCGACGGCTGAGCCCGCCGCTGCGAAGCCGCGGGCGCAACCGCGCGTGCCGCGGGTCCAAGGCTGATGTTCGACGATATCGAACCCGGCTGGCTGTGGATGATCGGCGGCGTCCTGCTGCTCGCCGCCGAGATCATGCTGCCGGGCGTGTTCCTTGTATGGATCGGAATCGCCGCGATCGTCACCGGTGTTTTCGCCTTGTTGCTGGGGATCGGGCTGGCCGGCCAACTGGGCCTGTTCGCGCTCTACGCCGTGCTCGCGGTGATGATCGGCCGGCGCTTTTACGGCGTGAAGGACGTCGATGCCGACGACGCGATGCTGAATGAGCCGGCGGCGCGGCTGCTCGGGCGGCGAGTCACCGTCGTCCAGGCGGTGGACGAGGATAGCGGCCGGGTCCGAGTCGGCGATTCCGAATGGACTGCCCGCGGCGGCCCGGCCGAACCGGGCGACCGCGTGCGAATCACCGGGGTTGATGGCAACTGCCTGATCGTCGAGGTCGATCGGCGACTGTCGCAAAAGTCCTGACCGGAGTTAGCCTTGGATTACAGCCCCTTCAGCCGCCGCCAAGCGCTCGCGGCGCTTGCCGCCACCGCCTCGATGCCGATGCTGTCCGCCTGTGCCCGGGCGGTCGCCGCCGTCGAACCGCTGGCCGCCGTGCCGATCGTCCCCGTCGGGCCGACCGCGGCGGAAGCGACCGCGCTGCTCGACAGCATCGCCGACAACCTGCTTGCGCTGTCGCCCGAAAGCGCGACCTCCTTGGGGATCGATACCGGCGCCCGCGCCCAGCTTCGCTCCCAGCTCGGCGACCGCTCAGAGCTTGGCCGGCAGCGGCTCGCCAACACGCTCCGCGACGACCTGGCACGCGCCCAGGCGTTCGACGCCAGCTCGCTCGACTTCAAGATGCGGACCAACTTCGACGTGGTCCGAAGCGCCTATGCGACCGCGCTCGAGGGCTTCGCCCTTCCATATGGCGACGTCGCGGTCGGCGGCTGGCGCAACACGCCCTACGTCGTGATCCAGAACGTCGGCGCTTACCTCGACATCCCGCGCTTTCTCGACAGCGACCATCCGATCGAAACGGCGGCCGATGCCGAAGCCTATCTGTCGCGGCTGGCGTCCTATCCGAGGCAGCTCGACGGCGAGCTTGGGCGGATCCAGACGGCGCGCGGCATGGGCCTCGTCCCGCCGGCCTTCCTGCTCGACAAGGCAGTTGGGCAGATGGAGCTGTCGATCAAGAATGCGCGCGACGGCGGCGGCCTGGTCGAGTCCATCGTCCGTCGGACGAAAGAGAAGGGCATCCCGGGCGATTGGGAGGCAAGGGCCCGGGCAATTACCAGCAGCGAGGTTGCGCCGGCGCTCGAACGGCAGATCACCGAGCTGAGGGCCGAGCGCGCCGTCGCCACCAACGAGGCGGGGATGTGGGCTCGGCCGCGGGGCGACGAATTCTACAGCTGGGCGCTGAAGGCGGCGACCACGACCACGCTTTCGCCGGACGAAATCCACCAAATGGGCCGCCAGGAGCTCGAGGCGCTGCACGCTCGGATGGACCCGATCCTCACGGACATCGGCTACACCAAGGGCAGCGTCGGCGCGCGCATGCAGGCGCTCTCCGACGACCCCCGCTACAAGTTTGCGGAGGGCGACAAGGGCCGGGCCGAAATCATGGCGTTCATCCAGGACCGGCTCGCCTGGATCAGGGCCCAAATGCCGCGTGCGTTCAACACGCTGGTCGACCCGAACATGGAAGTGCGTCGGCTGCCGCCCGAGGAAGAACCGGGCGCGCCGGGTGCCTATGGCGGCGCCGGATCGATCGACGGCAAGATACCGGGGCGGTTCTGGATCAACCTTCGGACCACCGACCTGCACCGCAAGTACGACCTCGCCGATCTCACCTTCCACGAGGCGATCCCGGGCCACATCTGGCAGGGCGAGTACACCCACGAGCTGCCGCTCATCCGGCAGCTGCTGAGCTTCAACGCTTATTCGGAAGGCTGGGCGCTTTACGGCGAACAACTCGCCGACGAGCTCGGCGCCTATGACGGCAATCCCGTCGGCCGGCTCGGATTCCTGCAGTCGCTGTCGTTCCGCGCTTGCCGGATGGTGGTCGACACCGGGCTCCACGCCAAGCGCTGGACCCGGCAGCAGGGCGTCGACTTCTTCGTCAACGTCAACGGCTCGAAGCCCGAGGAAGTGGCCAGCGAAGTCGACCGCTATTGCTCATGGCCGGGACAGGCCTGCGGCTACAAGCTTGGACACAGCCGGATCGTCGCGCTGCGCGACAAGGCGCAGACGGCGCTTGGGCCGAAGTACGACCTCAAGGCGTTCGACGATGCCATCGTGCTCGGCGGCAACGTGCCGATGGACGTGCTGGCCAAGAACGTCGACGACTATATCGCACGGACGAGCGCGGCTTAGGCGCGGGGCGCTATTTCGCTCGCGGCGCTTCCATGGTCTGGCCGCCCTGATGAAGCGTCATGCTTTTGGCCGGACCCTCGGGGGCGGCGTTGAAGACGACCTTTGCGTCGACCTTCTCGACCGCGAATTCGGTGTCGCTGCGGGGAATGAGCCGTAACGTCGGCTGCGAACCGACCTTCACGGTCAACCCATCGTCAGCAAGCAGCACGACCGCCGTGCCGCCGCCGAGCGAATAATCGCCGACGTAAGTCTGCAAGGTTTCGCGGGCGACCTCTGCGGCTTTTGCTTCCGGCGGGATATCTCCCGTCCGTTTCGAGATTTCGGCCTTGGTCGAGCCTTGGTGATACATGGCAATGACCGGCATGCCCTTGTCGTCACGGCTGATTTCGAACCAGGTCAGGCTCTTGTCGTAGAAGAACCGGTTGTTGCCGGCTGCGAACGCCTCGAGCTCGCTGCCGCCGCTGCGCTGCGTGTAGAGCTTGCCGTCGCGGGCGAAAAAGCGCCGCTCGCCGTCCTCGACGGCGTAAACCCCGTACCAGGGGGCCAGCGTCGCCGGGTCGACGGCCGCCTTCTCGAACGTTGGGAACGGGTCGCCGACCGCCAGCGCCGCAAGCTTCAGCATCACCATGCCCGGGTCGGGCCTGGCGTAGTCGCTATTGGTGAAGACGGCGACGAAAACATCGTCCCTGGGAATGTAGATGCTGTCGGTTGAGAATCCGAAGATTCCCCCGCCGTGGCCGATCGCCGCCCGGCCCCGCATGTCGCGATTGCTGATTCCGAAGCCGTAGGGATTCGTCTCTCCGCCCGGCAGATCAGTCGGCGCGATCATCTTTGCGTGAAGGGTCGGCGGGATGACCTTGCCGCCATGAAGCGCGGCATTCCATTTCGCGAGGTCCTCGACGGAACCGATGAGCGCGCCGGCGGCGTGGGGGACGCTCATGTGGATCATCAGTGCCGGCGCGGCTTTGTCGTCTTTGAGCGTGTAGCCGCGCGCCATCTTCTCGGTTTCGCTTTCGAGTACCCCGTAGCGGATCGTGGCCAGGCCAAGCGGCCTGGCAATTCGCTCGCCGACAACCTCGTGCCAGGGCTTGCCGGTAACCTTCTCGATGACCGCTCCAACAAGCACATAGCCGCTATTGTTGTAGGCCCATTTCTCGCCCGGCTTCGACGGCGAAGGCAGGTCGCGGAACTCGGCGATTAATTGCTCGGTGGTCAGCGCCCGGTTGGTCTTTTCCTCGACCATCCAGCCGGGAATGTCGGTATAGGATTGCACGCCGACCGTATGGTTGAGCAGCTGCGCGATTGTCGCGCTCGCGCCGGGCTGCGGATAGTCCGGGAAATATTTCGAGAGCGGGTCGTCGAGGGACACTTTCCCTTCCGCGACTAGCTGAAGCATGATCGCCGCCGAGAATTGCTTGGTGATTGAACCGAGCCGGAAGACCGTATCGGGCGTGATCGGCCGCCTGGACTCCAGGTCGGCGAGACCCCTGCCCCGTTCATAGACCGGCCTGCCGCCCTCGGTGACGATGATCGCCGCGCCCGGTCCGTCGGCCGGCCAGGCCTCCGCGACGACGGCATCCGCCTTGGCAGCGAAGTCCGACGGCACCGCCGTCGCAGAAGTGGACGTGAGGAGCGCCGCGCTGGCGAGCAGGATGAAACTTGATTTCATTGGATTACTCCCGAACTGGCTTCGAGAGTGTAGTATGCGACTAATACAGCATCGTCAATCAGCTCGGTTCGACGATCCGGATGCCGAGCTCGCGAAGGTGCTTCGCCGGCACCTCCGCCGGAGCGTTCATCATCAGATCCTCGGCCTTCTGGTTCATCGGGAAGAGGATCACTTCGCGAATATTGGGCTCGTCAGCCAAAAGCATCACGATCCGGTCAATGCCGGGCGCGGAACCGCCGTGCGGCGGGGCGCCATATTTGAACGCGTTGATCATTCCGGCGAAGTCGCGGTCGACCTCTTCGCGAGTGTAGCCGGCGATCTCGAACGCCTTGTACATGATGTCGGGACGATGGTTGCGTATCGCCCCCGAGCTCAGCTCCACGCCGTTGCAGACGATGTCATACTGCCAGGCGAGGATCTCGAGCGGGTCCTTCGATTCCAGCGCCTCCATCTCGCCCTGCGGCATCGAGAAGGGGTTGTGCGAGAAGTCGATCTTCTTCTGGTCGTCGTTATATTCGAACATCGGGAAATCGACGATCCAGCAGAAGTCGAAGCGGCCCTGGTCGATCAGGCCGAGTTCCTCGCCGACCCGGGTGCGGGCAAGACCGGCGAGCCTGGTAGCCTCGGTTTCCTTGCCGGCAGCGAAGAACAGGCCGTCGTCGGGCCCAAGGCCGATCTCGTCGGCGAGCCTGTCCATGCCCTCGGTTCCGTGGTTCTTGGCGATCGGCCCGCCCCATTCGCCGCCCTTGCGGGTCGCATAGCCGAGCCCGGCGAAGCCTTCGCCGCGCGCCCATTCGTTCATGTCGTCGAAGAATTTGCGGCTCTTGTCGGCGGTGTTCGGCGCCGGCACAGCGCGGACGACACCGCCGCCCGCGACGATCTTGGCGAACAAGCCGAAGCCGGAGCCCTCGAAATGCCCGCCGACGTCGTGGATCAGCAGCGGGTTGCGCAGGTCGGGCTTGTCGGTACCGTATTTTAGCATCGCTTCCTTGTAGGGAATGCGCGGGAACTCACCGGCCGGCGTCACCGACCGGCCATTGGCGAACTCCTCGAAGACGCCGGCCAGCACCGGCTCGATCGCGGCGAACACATCGTCCTGGGTGACGAAGCTCATCTCGAAATCGAGCTGGTAGAATTCGCCGGGTGAGCGGTCGGCGCGCGCGTCCTCGTCACGGAAGCAGGGCGCGATCTGGAAATATTTGTCGAAGCCGGCGACCATGATCAGCTGCTTGAACATCTGCGGCGCCTGCGGGAGCGCGTAGAATTTTCCCGGATGGACACGGCTCGGGACGAGATAGTCGCGCGCGCCCTCGGGCGAGCTGGCGGTGAGGATCGGCGTCTGGAACTCGGTGAACCCCTGCTCGATCATTCGCCGCCTGATCGAGGCGATGACCGCGGACCGAAGCAGGATGTTGCGGTGCATCTGCTCGCGGCGAAGGTCGAGGTAGCGGTACTTGAGCCGGATTTCCTCGGGGTATTCGGCTTCGGTCGCGACCGGCATCGGCAGCTCGGCCGCCTCGGAGCGGACCTCGACCGCTTTGGCGACAACCTCGATCTCACCGGTCGGGAGCTTCGGATTGACCACCTCGGGCGCACGGGCGACGACCTCGCCGGTCACCGTGATCACCGATTCGAGCTTGAGGGAATCGAGCAGCTGCTGGACCGGATTGTCCTGGTCGGCGACGATCTGGCTGATTCCGTAATGGTCGCGAACGTCGATGAACAACAGGCCGCCGTGATCGCGCTTGCGGTGAATCCAGCCCGACAGCCGAACGGTCTTGCCGACGTCGGACGAGCGCAGCTCGGCGCAAGTATGGGTACGATAGGCGTGCATGTTCGCTTCAGCTTCCAGAAATTTGCCGGACTGGCGGGAAAAATCGCGCGAGCGCTTCGCCATTCACCCGCCACTTTGTCAAGGCGCGACGGCGCGCTATGGCGCCCGCAACGTCCATGAAGATTCATCCACTAATCACCAAAAGCGCGCCGCTCGCAGAGCTGGTCGAGCGCCTCGCCAAGCACCCGTTCGTCGCCGTGGACACCGAGTTCATGCGCGAGAACACCTATTGGCCCGAGCTGTGCCTGATCCAGATCGCAAGCGCGGAAGAGGCGGCGGCGATCGACCCCAAGGCCGACCTCGACATGGGGCCGCTGCTCGACCTGCTGGTGAAGAATCACGACGTGCTCAAGGTCTTCCACGCCGGCAGCCAGGACCTGGAAATCGTCCACAATCTGACCGGCAAGGTCCCGTCGCCTTTGTTCGACACGCAGATCGCGGCGATGGCGCTCGGTCACGGCGAGCAGGTCGGCTATTCCAACCTCATCGAATCGATGCTCGGTCACAGCCTCGACAAGGGCGCCCGGTTCACTGACTGGAGCCGGCGGCCGCTCGACAAACGCCAGATCGATTATGCGATTGCCGACGTCACCCATCTCGCCAATATTTTCCCCAAGCTGCTCGAAAAATTGCGGAAAACCGGCCGCGGCGGCTGGCTCGACGAGGAGATGGAGCGGCTGGCCGACACCTCGAGCTTCGCGTTCGAGCCGAGCGAGGCGTGGAAGCGGCTGCGCCTGCCGAGCCGCAACCCGGCCGTCCTTGGACGACTCAAGGCGCTGGCCGCGTGGCGCGAGACCGAGGCCAGGACGAAGAACATCCCGCGCGGGCGGATCGTCAAGGACGACACCATGGTCGAGCTCGCCTCGCATCCACCCAAGACCCAGGACGACCTCGGCCGGGTCCGCGGGTTGTCCGCGGGTTGGAGGAACAACGACATCGGGGCGCGATTGATGACCGCGCTCCAGGGCGCCAAGCCGCTCGATGCCGACGAGCTTCCGTCGCGCGAGCCGAGGCGTCCGGGGCTGACCAAGGACGCGGCCCTGGTCAGCGACCTCCTCAAGCTGCTGCTGAAGATCCGCGCCAAGGAAACCGGCGTGGCGCCGAAGCTGATTGCCCGAAGCGACGATCTCGAATCGCTGGCGGCCGGAGTTCGCGAGGATTTGAACATCCTCAGCGGTTGGCGGTTTGAAGAGTTTGGACGCGACGCGCTTGCCCTGGTCGAAGGGCGACTGGGCTTCGCGATCGAGAATGGGAAGCTGAAGATGAGCCGCATCGTCGAGGAGCAGGATTCATGATCGGTCGAATTGCGATTGCCGTCGCAACGCTCGCCGCCAGCGGTTGCGCGACCGCCGAGCAGCCCATCCCGGTCCGCGGCGAGCCCTCCGGCCGGACCTGCGACGATTCCGGCATTCAGGACTTTGTCGGCCGCCAGAGGAGCCCCGAGCTCGAGGCCGAGATGCTTCGGGTGTCCGGAGCAGCGATCGTCCGCTGGGTTCCACAGGGAACGATGATCACGATGGAGTTTCGGCCCGACCGGCTGACGGCCTGGCTCGACGCAAGCAACCGGGTAGAACGGATCAGCTGCAGCTAAACGCCACTAACCGTCGATCATTCCCGAATCGATCAGTGCGCGGCGGATTGTGGGCAGGCTCAACCGCGCGCGCTCGGCAATCGCGTGGCGGTCGACGGCTTCGACGGCCCGCTCGACCGTCAAATAGTCGCGGTGCAGCCGAGCGCACATGAAGCGCAGCGCCTCGCGCGGGATGTGCAGCCCGCGATCGGCGAAATGCAGTTCGATCAGCGCCTCGAACAAAAGGTCGTCCGGCTCGGCGATCGTCGCGATCGGAGTGACCGCGATTCGGGTCCGCAAATCGGGCAGAGCGATCTCCCAGTCCGGCGGCGCCCGGTCGACGATCAAGATCAACGGCCGGCCGCTCTCCTGCGCCGCGTTCCAGCCGTGGAACAGCTCCTCCTCGTCGGCGCGGTCGGCCTGGTCGACCACCCGCCCGCCGACGCGCTCGGCAAAGCTGCGCGCCAGCAGACTTCGGCCGGATCGCCTCGGCCCGGTCAGAAGCGTCGCCTTAACCGGCCACAGGCTCCATTTGCGGAAATGCTCGAAGGCCTCGCGATTGCAGTCGGAGACGATCAGCCGCGATTCGCCCTGGCTCTGCGGCCAATCGAGCGGGAGCGCGATTTGCTCCCGTCCGGCGTTCACCGGATCCCGCCCTGCGGCGACTCGGCGGTGGCCGCGGTCGTGCGATTGCCGGCCTCCGGTTCGACCGTGTTGGCCGGTGGCGCTTCCGGCGCCGGTGCCGGGGCCGGAGCCGGCGTAGTCGGCCTGACATACATCCGCAGCTGGTTGCCGACGACGTCGACGCCCCATCCGCGCGACATCAGCACCGAGCGCAGCGTGCCGAGATCGCCGCGATAGCTGACGAAGAAATTGCTGACGCTGCCCAGGGCGATGTTCATTTGCTGGACGCCGTCGACGCCGGGAACGGCACGCAAATGGGCAAGCGCGCTATTGTAGGTCGCGGCATTGGGCGCGACCACCTGGATCGTATAGGTCACCGGCGCGCGGTCCGGCAGCTCTTCTTCCGGCAACGGCGGCGGCGGCGGCTGGTTGAGGCTCGGGTCGCGGCGAAGCCGGCCGGCTGCGAATGCGTCAGCGAACAGACGGTCCATGCGCTGGACGCCGGCGGCCATCAGCTGCGGAATCGCAGCCCCGTTGTCGATCGATAAATCGAACCCGCCGATGATTTCGCCGTCAGGGCCGTGCCTGCCGATGAACCGCGCCTTCGCCGGCCCGCCCGGATACAGGCGGTGGACCATCACTTCTGCGACCAGGATGTCGGCCGCTCCGTAGAGGTCGAGGATGTTGCGCCACCAGCCGCGGCCCGGCCGGGCTGCTTGCGCCGCGTTGATCAGCAACGGATCGACCCCGAGGCCGCTGACCCGGACATAGTCGATCGGGCTCTGCTCGGTCCGGAACTGCGCCCAGGCCCGCTGCCACGGGTTGCGCAGCTCGACGGTGGTTTCCGTCCCAGCCGTGATCAGGACCGGGATCACAAGCATCGGCTGCGACCGTAAGCCGACCCCCGGCATCCCGAGCAGTTGCCCGGCGCGGGCCCGGTCGAAGAGGATTCCAAGGTCGGCGATATAGCGGTTGGGGCCGATCTGCTCACGCTGGACGATAATCGAGGCGACGATCTGGTCGAGCGTCGCATCGGACAACGAGGGCGCCTGCGACACCGGCAGATGGTGGCTCTTCGCCCACAGCAGCTTGAAGCCTTCGCGCTGGGCAATGCGCCATCCCGCGAAGCGCGCGGAATCGGCATCCTTGCCGCCAACGTCGACGTGGACGCCCTCGATCTCGAGCGTTCCGGAGCTATCGAGCGGAAGAATTCCGCGCTCGCCGGCCTCCATCTGCGCGTAAAGCGCCCCGCCGGCGGCGAGGGCGGCGAATGCAAGCAGGACAGTCAGGAACCAGCGAGGGCGAGCCATTCCCGGGCGCTTTTGGCGATAACGGCGTGGAAATCCAAGCGGGTTCTAGGCTAGGCGGCGAGCCGATGCCGCAAAAGCCGCTCACTTATGCCGATGCCGGAGTGTCGATCGATGCCGGCAATGCGCTCGTCAAAGCGATCGGCCCGCTCGCCCGCTCGACCGCCCGGCCGGGAGCGGATGCCGAGCTTGGCGGCTTCGGCGGCCTGTTTGACCTCAAGGCTGCGGGCTATCGCGATCCGCTGCTGGTCGCGGCCAATGACGGGGTCGGGACAAAGCTCAAGCTGGCGATCGAGCTTGGTCGTCATCAGGGCGTCGGCGTCGACCTTGTCGCGATGTGCGCCAACGACCTGATCGTCCAGGGCGCGGAGCCTTTGTTTTTCCTGGACTATTTCGCGACTGGGAAGCTCGAGCCGGAAATCGCGCAGACCGTCGTGGAGTCGATCGCCGACGGCTGCCGTCAGGCGGGCTGCGCACTGATCGGCGGCGAGACCGCGGAAATGCCGGGAATGTACGCGCCCGGCGACTATGACCTCGCCGGCTTCTGCGTCGGCGCGGTCGAGCGCGGCGAGCTCCTCGACGGTAGCCGGATCGGCCCCGGCGACCTGATTGTCGGAATTGCCAGCTCGGGCGTCCACAGCAACGGTTTCTCCCTCGTCCGGCGGATTATCGCCGACCGCGACTGGGACCTTGCCGCCGAGGCGCCGTTCCTCCCAGGCGTGAGCCTGGGCGAGGTCCTGCTCGAGCCGACCAGAATTTACGTCAAGGCGCTTCTGCCGCTGGTCCGCGATGGGCTAATACACGGCCTTGCGCACATCACCGGCGGCGGCCTGTTGGAGAACGTCCCCAGAGTCCTACCCGCAGGCCTTCGCGCTGAAATCGACTCGACCCGCTGGCAATTTCCGCCGCTGTTCGCGCTGCTTATGGAAGGCGGAGCGGTCGCTCCCGAAGAAATGGCGCGGACCTTCAATTGCGGGATCGGCATGGTCGCAATCGTCGCCGAAGCCGATGCCGACGCGGTTGTCGACCGGCTCGAGCAAAGCGGCGAGAAGGCCCGTGTCATCGGCCGGATCGTTACCGGCACGCGCGGCTGCACGGTCGACGGTCCGGCGGGCGCCTGGGGCTCGGCCAAAAGCTGGACGGCAAGCCACGATGCGTGACCCCAAGCGGGTTGCGGTGCTGATCTCGGGCCGCGGAAGCAATATGAAGGCGCTGGTCGAGCAGGCCGGCGGTTATGAGGTGGTGCTGGTCGCATCCAACAATCCGCTTGCACCGGGGCTCGAATGGGCGCGTGACCGGGCGATCCCGACCTGGACTTGGGACAGCCGCGGAGTCGACAAGGAAGTCTGGGAGGCCGCGCTCGACCAGTCACTTGGCGATCATCGGGTCGGAACGATCGCTTTGGCCGGATTCATGCGAATCCTGTCGCCCGACTTCACCCGCCGGTGGAGCAGCCGGATCGTCAACATCCATCCGTCGCTATTGCCGAAGTACCGCGGGCTCGACACCCACCGGCGAGCGCTCGAGGCGGGCGACAGCGCCGGCGGCTGCAGCGTCCATTTGGTGACCGAGGAGCTCGACGCCGGCGATGTCATCGCCCAGGCCGACGTGCCGATCGCGCCGGACGACACTCCAGCGACGCTCGAAGCGCGGGTGCTGGCGGCCGAGCACCGGCTATACCCAATGGCTCTGTCGGAGTTTGTGGCGCGATGACCGACCCGCTCGAAAAGGTGCGCGAAGCCGCCCTCGACCTCCCGGAAACTGAGGAGCGCCTGTCGCACGGCCAGCCGACATTCTTCGTCGCCGGGAAGCAATTCGCGCAGTACCGCGACAATCATCACGGCGATGAGCGGACGGTGGTGTGCGTGCGCACCAGTGGGCCCGACGAACAGGCGATGCTGATCGAGTCGGACCCCGACACCTATTCGCGGCCGGCATATCTCGGCCCGAGTGGGTGGGTATCGATCAACCTTGCCGGAGACTCGGTCGACTGGGCCCATGTCGCCGACCGGATCGCCAGGAGCTGGGAGCTTGCGGCGCCGCGCCGACTGCTGGAAATGGGAGGGCGATGAGCGACCATCCAACCCCCGAGGAGGCCAAACGCACGCGGCGGCGCTGGATCGGCTTCGGCGAAGTGATCGGCGTGCTCGCTGTCGCCATCTCCGCGCTCGGGCTATGGAAGAGCTGGGATAGAGACGAAAAACCGACCACCGTCGTCGAGCAGCGCCAGTCCGTCCCTTTGACCCTGCGCGGCCGGGCCGCGGACGACGGCCGCTCGCTGCAAATCGCGCCGGTGGAGGATAGCCACGCGCTGCAATCGCTGACGATCGTGATTCGCGGCGCCAGTTCTCCGATCGAAGTCGCGAGCGACGGCGAGCTTTCGGCCGGCGCCGTCGAGGACGCGCTTCCGAGCGACACCGACCGCGGCAAGGGCAGGCACTGGCTCCGAGCGCGAATCAGCGCCCGCTATGTCGAGGCCGGCGCCGACAAGAACTCGGAAGGAAATTACGTGCTCAGTTATCGCTGGGAGAGTGGCGGCCTGTTCGGCGGCCGCTCGCTTCGACTGACGGGGCTCGCCCGGGCCTAGGCGCCGCCACTGGACAGCGCGTCCTGGATGTGCGGCATTGGCGGCGATGGAGCCACTAAAGATCCTCGTCGCCGCGATCCTCTTCATCGCCGAGCTGGCGGTGCTCGTCCGAGCGATCCTGCGCCCCCATCGCGAACCCGCGGCGCGCCTGGCGTGGGTCATCTTCATCCTCATCGCGCCGGTGATCGGCCCGATCATCTACCTGCTTCTCGGCGAGACCCGGCTCGGGCGAAGAAGGGCCGGCCACGAGATCGATCGCCACCTTCCGCGCCCGACGGTCGATGATGCCAGCGTCCGGCTGCTTCAGTCGGGCAATCATTACGCGCCGTTCGCGCTTGCCCGGACGGTGAACGACCTCGCTCCGGCCGGCGGCAATACCGCCACTCTCGCGGCCGCCGGCAATGGCGCGATCGATGCCATGGTGGCGGACATCGATGCCGCCGCCAGGCATGTCCATTTGTCCACCTATATCTGGCTGCAGGACAATAACGGACTGAAGGTGAAGGACGCGCTGATCTGCGCTGCGAAACGCGGGATTGCCGTCCGGGCGCTGGTCGACGCCCTGGGATCGCGCCCCTTCATCCGCTCGCAACATTGGCGCGACCTGGTCGAGAGCGGGGTTCAGATGAAGGTCGCGCTGCCAATCGGCAATCCGATTCGGGTGCTGACCCGAGGACGGCTCGACCTGCGCAACCACCGCAAGTCGCTGGTCGTCGACACGGCAATCGCCTGGTGCGGAAGCCAGAACATCGCCGACCCCGAATTCCGCATCAAGCCGCGCTTCGCGCCGTGGGTCGACATCATGACCCGCTGGGTGGGGCCGGTGGCGCGCGACTGCCAGTTCCTGTTCGTGTCGGACTGGATGGGCGAAGGCGGCGGCGACATCAGCGACTGCATCTGCGAAGTGACTGCCGAACTTCGACCGGCGGCGGCCGGAATCATCGCCCAGGTCATCGGCACCGGCCCGACCCTGCCGTTCGACGCGATGCCGACCTGTTTCGCCGAGCTGATCCATAGCGCCCGCGAGGAGCTGGTGATCACGACGCCATACTTCGTGCCCGACGAAACGCTGCTTTATGCGTTAGTGTCCGCCGCCCGCCGCGGAGTGCGGACGCTGCTTGTCTTCCCCAAGCGCAACGACAGCCTGATCGTGGCCGGCGCCAGCCGAAGCTATTATCGCGACCTGATCGATTCCGGCGCCCGGATCTTCGAATACCGGCCCGGCCTGCTGCACGCCAAGACGATGGTCGTCGACCGTTCAGTCGGGCTGATCGGTTCGGCCAACCTCGATCGCCGCAGCTTCGAGCTCAATTTCGAGAACAACATCCTGTTCGCCGATCCCGGCTTCGCCGCCGAGATTCGCGACCGCCAGGACGAGTATATCGCCGAGTCCGACGAGGTCACCGCCGACCAGGTCAAGGGTTTCAGCCTCGGCGCCCGCTTTGGCCAAAACTTCCTGGCAATGCTGAGTCCGATCCTGTGACCGGGTCTGCTACGCAGGCGAAATGACTTTGCGATTGCTGTTTCTGCCACTGCTCGGCTTACTGAGCGCCTGCAACATGGTGATTTCCGACACGCCGATGTTCGCTGAGGGCGACCGAGGCAGCGCAATGCCGAGAGACGGCCTTTGGCTCGGCGACGATGCCGATTGCCGGTTCGACTCCGACCAGCCTGAATCCAGCTGGCCGGAGTGCGCAGTGTGGGTGGTTGTCCGCGATTCCGGACGCGTGCTTCTCTTCAGCGGAAAGGGCGAATCGGAGCGCATCGGCGGACTGTTTACCGCAGGGAGCCCGGCAATTTTCCAAGCGGAATGGATCGACAAGGCCAAGGAGCCTGCCCGACCCTATTTTGCTTATTATGCGGTCGAGCCGGCCGATGTCGGGTCCGACGGACGTTTCACTGCAGCCTCAGTCTGGCCAGTCGACTGCGGAATCCAGGAAGAACCGAACTTCGACATTCAGCCCTTTCCTGGAATCAGCCTCGAATGTCGGCCGTCATCCACGCAAGCCATTCGGTCGGCCGCGGATGCCAGCCGAAGAGCCCGCCGGATGGAGGAATGGCAATGGCTCCGCGCGGAAGCTCATTAGCTCAGCCGACGATTTCGTCCGGCGTGAAGAAGAAGTCGATCTCGATCGCGGCGTTCTCGTCGCTGTCCGATCCATGGACCGAATTGGCCTCGATCGATTCGGCGTAGTTCTTGCGGATCGTGCCCTCTGCGGCGTCGGCCGGGTTGGTCGCGCCCATCACTTCGCGGTTGCGGCGCACGGCATCTTCGCCTTCGAGCACCTGGACGACGACCGGACCGGAAGTCATGAACTCGACCAGGCTTCCATAGAACGGCCGGTCCTTATGGACGGCGTAGAAGCCCTCGGCCTGCTCGCGGGTCATTCGGATGCGCTTCGAGGCGACGACCCGAAGGCCCGCTTCCTCTATCATCCTGGTGACCGCTCCGGTCAGGTTGCGGCGAGTGGCATCGGGCTTGATGATCGAAAATGTGCGCGTGACGGCCATGGCCGGGCGTCTCCTGGAATGCGTGGGATTGGAATTGCCGCGCCGCCTAGCCGCACCGGCGACAGCGGGCAACCCCGTGGGCAGTTGAGCTGCGCCCGAAGTTCGGCTCAAACGGTGCGGAGGGGGAAAGTGGGCAAGGTCGACAACAGGTCAAGCGATCCGGGCCGCTGGTACGCCCTGGCGGCGCTGGCGGCGGCGACTCTGTTCGCGGTGACCGTCGTCGCCGCGGCGTGGATTTATCACAGCTACGGCCCGGGCGTGGACTTCGCCAGCTACTGGGCGGCAGGGCGGCTGGCGTGGGCGGGCCAACCGAGCCTTGCCTACGACGTCGAGGCCCATCGCGCGGTCGAGATGACGGCCGCCAACATGGGCGGGCTGATGCCCTTCCCTTACCCGCCGCCGTTCCTGTTCGCGGTCAGCCCGTTCGCCTTCCACCCGTTCTGGCTGGCCTACCTGCTGTGGATGGCGGTCACCGCCGGTCTCTATTTCGCCGCGACGAGGCGTTTCGTCGCCCCGCGCTATGCCTTCGCCCAACCCGCCGCCCTGGTGAATGCCGTCATCGGCCAGAACGGCTTCCTCACCTCGTCGATCTTCCTGTTCGGGATCGCCGCCCTAGCCACGCATCCGTTCGCGGCCGGCGCCATCCTCGGGCTGCTCGTGATCAAGCCGCAGCTGGCCCTGCTGGTGCCCGTCGCATTGGTTGCGGCCCGTCAGTGGCACGCGATCGGCGGCGGCGCTGTATCGTCGCTTGCGCTGCTCGGGTTGGCGGCGGTCGTTTTCGGGTTCGATTCCTACCGCGGATTCCTGGCGATCGCCGGCAACTATGGGGGCTTCATGGCGGCCGACCGCTGGAATTGGGCAGAGCAGGCCAGCGTCTTCGGATTTTTCCGCTTCTTCGGCGTTCCGCAGGTCTTTGCCTTTGGATTGCAGGCAATAGCGGCGCTGGCGGCCGCAATCTTCACCTGGCGAGCGTGGGCGCGTGGACAAGAGCAGCGCGGCGCGATGCTGGCGGCGGGGACCTTGCTCGTGCCGCCTTACGTCTTCACCTACGATTCGCTGCTTTTGATCCTTCCGCTCGCCGTCCTGCTGCGCGATCCCGAGCGGCGGTGGCGGGCGGCGCTGGCCTGGTTGCTCCTGGCGCTGCCGCTGCTCGGCTATTTCGGGCTCTACCCCGGACCGAACACGGTGCCGGTCGCCGCCGGCCTGTGCCTGTGGTGGCTATCGGCCGACTCGATGGGCAAAAAGAAAGCGGCGGCGCCGTGAGGCACCGCCGCTCCCGTCGAAACGTCGCTTTGGGCTTAGCCGTCCAGCGCGCTCGAAACGTTCGTGAAGGTGTTGTTCAGCGAGTTGCCGATGCCCGACATCGCGCCGATCGCCGCAACGGCGATGAGAGCAGCAATGAGGCCATACTCGATGGCAGTCGCACCCTTCTCGTTCTTAATCAGTTTCAGAAACTTGGCCATGTCCGGTCTCCTCAGGTTCCACTATCGGGAGCTTGGCTCCCCACCTGCGCTCAATACTTCGCGTAGGTTGCCGAGAGGATTAGGGCTGGAGGGGTTGAGAAACGCTTAAAGTCGAAGGTTTCCAAACGTTAACCTGTTTGAGCTCCGAACAGAGGCCGGAAGCCTCACTCTTCGATCATGTCTTCGATCGCTTTGCCGATGTTGCGGAGCAGGCGGTCGCTCCAGTCTTCGGGCAGCGGGCTGGGGTTGTCGGCGGGGGGATCATCGCGCGGTTTCGAGCGATTGCGGTAGCCGTCGGGGAGCGGCGGGCCCTTGCGGCCGTCGATCGACAGCGCCGAGGTCATGAAATCGCGCCAGATCCTGGCCGGGACGGTACCGCCGCTGATCTTGCCGAGCGACTTGTTGTCGTCGCGGCCGACCCAGACGCCGACCACCAGGTCGCCGGCGAAGCCGACGAACAACGCGTCGCGATTGTCCTGAGTGGTGCCGGTCTTGCCGAAGGTCGGCCGCCACAAGGCGGCGCGCTTGCCGGTGCCGGTATTGGCCGCCGCCCAGAGGAGGTCGAGCATCGGCGCCCGGTCGCGCCGCTCGCTCAGGGTCCCGCCCGCGGCGAAGAATTGGGCGAGGCCGTTCTCGACGTCTTTGTCGGGAAGGCCGCGCGCCCTGACCGGGTAGCGGCCCGAGTAGATCGCGGCATAAGCGGAGGTCAGCTCGAGCAGGCTGACTCCGCCGGTGCCGAGCGCCAGGCTCGGCTTGTCGGGCAGGGCCGAGGTGATGCCGAGGTCGCGGGCGGCGCGGATGACGTTGCCGCGCCCGATCCGTTCCGACAGACGAACGGTCGCCGAGTTGCTCGAGCGGGCGAAGGCCTGGCGGAGCGTGATCTCGCCGCGGTTGACGCCGTCGCTGTTGGCCGGGGTCCAACCACCGATGGTGATCGGCGAATCGTCGATCAGGCTATCCGGGGTCCAGCCCGAGCGCAGCGCCGCCAGATAGACGAACAATTTGAATGCCGAGCCGGGCTGGCGGAGCGCCTGGGTGGCGCGGTTGAACGGGCTTTCGGAATAGCTCTTGCCGCCGACCATGGCGACCACCCGGCCGTCGGGGCGCATCGCCACCAGCGCCGCCTGGGCGTCGCCGATGCCGGCGCGGTTGACTGCACGGACGGCGATCCGCTGAAGATCGGAATCGAGCGTGGTCGGCACCCGGACCTCGCCGAAATCGGCTTCGAATGCCTCCTGAGCGGAAGGCGCGACCCAGTCGGCGAAATAGGTGCCCGACGGCAGCCTGGAGCGCTGGCGAACCGGCCTTGCCAGCCTGGCGTCGCGCGCCTTGCCGGCGGTGATCGCCCCGGTGTCCGCCATCGCCCGCAGAACCAGCCGGCTGCGCTCCTGCGCGAGCTTCAAATGTCTGGTCGGGGCCAGCCGGGAGGGCGCCTGGACGAGCCCGGCGAGCATCGCCGACTGCGCCAGGGTCAGCTCCTCCGGGTCACGGTCGAAATAATGATGGGCGGCGGCGCGAAGCCCGTAGACGCCGTCGCCGAAATAGACGCTCGACAGATAGCGGGAGAGAATCTCGTCCTTGGTCAGCCAGGCTTCGAGCCAGAAGGCGATGATGACTTCCTGGGCCTTGCGCTTGTAGCTGCGGTCGGACGACAGGAAGCTTGTCTTGGCGAGCTGCTGGGTGATCGTGCTGCCGCCTTGGCGCACTCCGCCGGCCTGGAAATTGGCGACGAAGGCGCGGCCGATGGCGCGCGGGTCGATGCCCCAGTGGCGGCGGAAGCGGCGGTCCTCGATCGAGACGAACGCCGCCGTGGTCAGCGGGTCGAGCCGGGCGGGGTCGACCGGCGCTTCCTTGATCGCACCGCGCCGGGCGATCGGCTTGCCCTCTTCGCTGAGGATCAGCAGCGCCGGATCGGGCAGCGGCTCGAGCGCCCTCGACAGCGGCGCCGTCACCACCAGCCATAGCAAGGTAGCCAGGATCAGCCCGAGCAGCGCGTAGAGGACGATCTTCGTTCGCCGCCAGCGCGGCTTTGGCTTGAGAGGCTCGGTCTCGGCATCCGTCAGCGGCGGCGGTGGCTCCTGAGGAGCGAACGGGTCCTGGATCTCCTCGACATTCACCCCGCGCCGGCTCCAGATCCCGTCGTAATCGGCCATTGGAAACGCTGTACCCTTTTTCGCCGCGCGCAGTGCCTTACATTAGTAAAACAGTGAAAGCGATAAGGCCAGAGAGTTGCTGAACTTCGCATTGCCTTTATTGCATCGCCCGATGGCCATGCCGCTCGTCCGCCGCACTGTCGCCGCCGCCCTGGCAATTGTCGCAGCAGCGGCATTGTTCGGGTGCGAACGTCAGTCGCAAGGCATCGTCGAGGTCCAGGTGATCGACGACGAGCCGCGCCTCGTCGACCCGCGGCGCGGGCCGCTCCGCGCGAGCGAAGCGGTGCTGATCAGCAATGCGGCCCAGGGGCTGGTGCGGTTCGATGCCGGTGGGCAGATCGTGCCCGGACTGGCCGAGACCTGGAACGTCAGCGACGACGGGCTGAGCTACATTTTCCGCCTGGCCAACGCGCAATGGCCGAGCGGCCGAAAGGTGACCGCCGAACAGATCGCGCGGATGCTTCGACGGACGATCGCCCCGCCGAGTCGCAACCCGCTTCGGGACTCCTTCGGCGCGGTCGACGAAATCGTCGCGATGACCGACCGAGTGCTCGAAATCCGGCTGAAGCAGACTCGGCCGCACCTGCTGCAATTGCTCGCCCAGCCGGAGATGGGGCTGGTCTACGAGGGCCAAGGAAGCGGACCGTTCGCGGTCGCGCCCGGCGGCGGCGAAGGCGAGGTCCGACTGATCCGCGAGGTGGCTATCTCGGATGAACAGGAGCCCGAGCGCGAGGAGCTCGTCCTTGGCGGTGGCAGTGCCGAAAAAGCGGTGCGCGGCTTCGTCGCCGGGGATTTCGACCTGGTCCTCGGCGGGACCTTCGCCGATCTGCCGTTCGCCCGTCGTGCCAAGCTACCGCGGCGGGCGCTTCAGTTCGATCCGGCAAGGGGCCTGTTCGGGCTGATGCCGGCGCGCAGCGACGGGCCCTTGGCTGACGCCGAGGTGCGCCAGTTGCTGAGCGAGGCGATCGACCGCGAGGCCCTCGTCGCCGCGCTCACGGTGCCCGGACTGGTGCCGCGGGCGACGGTGCTCGAGCCCCAGCTCGACAACCTCCCCGACCCGGTGGCGCCGCCATGGGCCGCGACTCCGATCGCCGAGCGCCGTCCGGCGCTGACTGCGCGAGCCCGGCGCCTGCTCAGTGAAGACGAGCCGACGATCATTCGCCTGGGCCTTCCCGACGGACCCGGATCGGAGGTGCTTCTGGCTCGCCTGCGCCAGGATTGGGGGCGGCTGGGTATCCAGGTCGAACGCTCTGGCGACTCCGGCCCGGCCGACCTGGTGCTGGTCGACAAAGTCGCTCCGTCGTCGTCGGCGGCCTGGTTCCTTCGCCAGTTCCGGTGCGAATATGCGAAAATCTGCGACGCGCAGGTCGACGAAATGCTCGACGGAGCGCGGAGCACGGCGGTGCTGGCGCAGCGCAGCGCGCTGCTCTCCGAAGCTTCGAAAAGAATCGACCGCCTGCAACTGTTCTTGCCGATTGCGGCGCCGATCCGCTGGTCGCTGGTATCGCCGAGGATCAGCGGCTTCGCCGGGAACCCGTTCGCCATCCATACGCTGACCGGCCTTGAGCGGCGGCTGGATCGGACGGGCGAGTGATGGGACAAGCAAGCGGCCAACGAACCAGATTGCCGCTTGGTAGCGACCCGCAATCAGTCCGGCGGCGGGTCGAAGGGCTCGAGAGGGTGATGGAGCGGCTGGTCGTGGTTCCCGGGATCAACCGCCCGCTCGGACTGGACGTGATCCTCGATTTCGTCCCGTTCGCCGGGCCCACGGCGGCCGCCGCCATCGGCGCTTACCTCGCCTGGGAAGCGCGCAATCTCGGCATGTCGAAATGGCACCTGGCGCGGATGGGCGGGAATGTCGGGGTCGACTGGCTGCTCGGGATGATTCCGGTGGTTGGAGCGATCCCCGATTTCTTCTTCGCCTCGAACACCCGCAACTTGAGGATCATCAAGCGCCACCTCGACCGCAAGCATCCCGCCGGAGCGAAAGTCGAAGGCCAAACCGTCGGCAACAACCTGCCGTAAAGCTTGCATTCACAGCCGTTCGCAGAATAGCAGCTTCCCGGCGCCGGGACCTTGCACTAGGCGCACCATGATTCGCCCACAGGAGTTCTCAATGCGCAAGTTCTTGCCTGCGTTCGCAGTGTTCGCGGTCGCCGCGACGCCCGCAATCGCACAGACGGTTCCGCCACAGCCGGCCCCCGAAGCCAAGGTCAAGATGGTCAAGAAGAAAGTGTGCCAGACGATCAAGGCCGATCGGGACACCGGTTCGCGCCTGGGATCGAGCACCAAGGTGTGCAAGGTCGTCGAGGTTCCCGCGGACAAGACCGCCAAGGACGCCGAGACCCAGCCGCACGGCCATAACGCCCACGCGAATTGATCGATCGCGGCGGTAGCCGCGGTCAGCCCTTCCAATCCGATTTTTCAAGGCTGCCCGGTGATGAGCCGGGCGCGCTTGCGTGCGTCCATCTCGCAGTATATGACTGACTGGTCAGTTATTAGGGGCGGCAATGGCTGCGGAGCGATGGAAACGACGAGCCGAGGACCGTCCCCGGGAAATCTGCGCCGCCGCGCTCGAGGTTTTCGCGGAAAAAGGGTTTGCCGCCGCCAAGCTCGATGAGATCGCCAAGCGGGCCGGCGTGTCCAAGGGCACGCTCTATCTCTACTTCAACGACAAGGAAGCGCTGTTCCGGGCGGTCGTGCGCGACACGGTGGCGCCCAATATCGATGCGGTTCGAGCCGCGGTGATCGGCGCCGATGTGCCGTTCGAGCAGGCCGTCCGGATGTTCCTTGGGCGCTTCGCCGAAATGACGACCCAGCTGCCGGTGGGGGCGGTGGCGAAGATGGTGATCGGCGAGTCGCGCAACTTCCCCGAGCTGGCCAAGGTTTGGCACGACCAGGTCGCGAGCCGGGCGTTGATGATGCTCGCCGGGCTGATCGAGTCGGCGCAGAAGCGCGGCGAAGTCCGCGACGGCGATCCGCGGCTCCATGCCTTCAGCCTGGTCGGGCCAATGCTGATGGGCGTCCTGTGGCGCGAAACTCTCGAACCCGCCGGCGGGGTCCCGCTCAACCTCGAGGCACTCGCCGGACAACATGCCGAGACCGTCCTGACCGGCCTTCTGACCGGGAACGAGCGATGACGCGCGTACTGGCCGTCACTCTGGGATTGCTCGCCGGTTGCACCGTCGGCCCCGATTATCGGGCGCCCAGGGTTGGCGTCCCGGAACGCTATCTCGAGGCGCCAGGCACAGCCGCCACGACCGACGCCCAACTGGCCCGCTGGTGGCAAGGCTTTGGCGATCCGCAGCTCAGCGCGCTTGTCGAGAGCGCGCTTGCGCAGAACCTGGACATCGAGGCGGCGGCCGCGCGGATCCGGGAAGCTCGGGCGCTGGAGCGCGCCACCGGGTCCAACGCCCTCCCGCAGCTCGACGCGCAAGGGTCGGTTACCCGCCAGCGGATCAGCGAGAAGGCGATTCCAGTGCCGCCCGGGAGCGGCGGGCAGCAGGGCGCATTCGGTCTTCCGGGAAGCGAGTTCACTACCTGGCGGGTGGGCTTCGACGCATCCTGGGAAGTGGATTTGTTCGGCCGCAACGTTCGCGAACGCGAAGCGTCGCGGGCGCGCACCGGCGCGGCGATATGGAACCGGCGCGACTCGGAGGTGTCGGTCGCCGCCGAGGTAGCGAGCGCCTATTTCCGACTGCGGGCACTTCAGGAACAAGTCGCCATCGCCGAGACAGAACTTGCCCGCCAGCAGCGGTTCGAGTCGCTGGTGTCCGCGCGGGCGCGCGGCGGGCTGGTCACGGGGCAGGACGTCGAGCAGCAAAAGTCGGAGGCAGCGAGCGCGGCCGCGGCGATCCCGGCGCTCGAAGCGCAGGCGAAAGCGCAAATCCATGCCCTCGGAGTCCTGGTGGGATCGACTCCCGATGCGCTTGCCGCTCAGCTTGCGCAGCCGGCAGCGGTGCCCACAGCTCCCGATATTCCCGCCGGTCTTCCTTCCGAGCTGCTGCGGCGGCGCCCCGACATCCGCGCCGCCGAGCGCGAGCTCGCGGCGGCGACCGCCGACATCGGAGTCGCGGTCGCCGACCTCTATCCGCGCTTTTCGCTGAGCGCGGCACCGGCCTTGGTCAGCACCGCCCTGACGTCGCTGCTCGAATGGGGCAGCCGCAGCTTCAGCGTCGCTGCAGCAATCGACTGGCCCTTGTTCGACGGCGGCCGCAGGCGCGCCACCGTCGACGCCCGCTCCGCCCGGCAGGAACAAGCACTAATCGCCTATCGCAAGACGGTGCTGACCGCGCTCCAGGACGTCGAGGATGCGCTCAGCCGGACCGACGGCGACCGGCGGCAGCTCGCCGAGCTTCAGGTTGCGCTGGCCGCCGCAAGCCGGGCCGAGGAGATTGCGGCGACGCGATATCGCGGCGGCCTCGTGACATATTCGGACGTCCTGCTCGTGCAGGCACGACGGCTGCGGCTGGAGGACCAGTTGATCGAAACAAAAGGCGCCCTGGCGCGCAACTCGGCAGCGCTGTTCAAGGCGCTCGGCGGCGGCTGGCCGGAAATCGCACAAGCAGGAGCAGCGCAATGAGCCGCGCCCGGATCGTCGTTGTCATCGTCGCCATCGCGCTGCTGGCGTTCCTCGCCTGGCGCTGGTTGGGGCCCGGCCCTCGGGAGCGCACCCTGTCCGGCTATATCGAAGGCGAAAGCCTGTTCCTCGCCGCCCCGGTTTCGGGAACGGTGCGATCAATCGCCGCCGCCGAGGGCCAGCGTGTCGCCGCCGGAGCGCGACTGTTCGCCATCGACCCGGCGACGCTCTCCGCCGAGACCGAGCAGGCCGTCGCCCAGGTCACCGAAGCGCGCACCCAGATCGCCGCCGCGCAAGCCAATGCTCAGCAAGCCGCAGCCGAGGCCGCCGCCGCCGCGGCCGACGCGGATCGCGCTCGGCGCGACCTCAACCGGCTGCTTGCCGTCCGCGGCGACGATCCGGGCGCGGTCGCCGGCAAGGACATCGACGCGGCACGGGCCGAGCTGAATGAGGCGAACGCTCGACTCAAGGCCGCCCGCGACACCGCCCAGGCGCGCCGCGCCCAGGTCGGCGCCGCCCGGGCGCAGGAGAGCCAGGCCCGCGGCGGTCAGCGCGAGGTGGCGATCCGGGTCGACCAGCTGTCGCCTCCTGCCCCTTCCGCGGCGCGGGTCGAGGAGGTGTTTTATCGGCCCGGCGAGTGGGTCGCCGCCAACCAGCCGGTCGTCAGCCTGCTGCCCGACAATCGGGTCAAGGTCCGCTTCTTCGTCCCCGAGGCTGAAGTGGCCCGCTATCGGCCGGGAGAGACGGTTCGCTTCGCCTGCGACTCCTGCCCTAACGGTCTCACTGCGCGCATTGCCTACGTCAGCCCGCGCCCGGAATTCACGCCGCCGATCATCTTCAGCCGCGATTCGCGCGACCGGCTGGTGTTCATGGTCGAAGCGATCCCGACCCAGGCGGCGAAGCTGATGCCCGGACTTCCGGTCGACGTCGAACCGCTGCCCGGCGACTGACGATGCCGCTGGCGATCGATGTCCACGACCTCAGCAAGAGCTTCGGCCCGGTGCGCGCGGTCAAGGATGTCGCCATCCAGGTCGAGCAAGGCCACATCACCGGCTTCCTCGGCCCCAACGGCTCCGGCAAGACGACGACCTTGCGGATGCTGTGCGGGCTGCTGACGCCTGACAGCGGATCGGGCACGGTGCTCGGCCTCGAATTCCCGCGCGAGGCGGCGGCGATCAAGCGCCAGACCGGCTACATGACCCAGCGCTTCTCGCTCTACGAAGACCTGACGATCGAGGAGAACCTGGCCTTCATCGCCCGGGTCTATGGCCTCGAGCATGTTGCCGCCCGGGTCGATGAGAGCCTCGAAAAGCTCGGGCTCCAGCATCGCCGCAAGCAGCTCGCCGGCCAATTGTCGGGCGGCTGGAAGCAGCGGCTGGCGCTCGCCGCGGCGGTCATGCACGAACCCCGGCTGCTGCTGCTCGACGAGCCGACGGCGGGAGTCGACCCGCAGGCGCGCCGCGATTTCTGGGATGAGATCCATCGCCTCGCCGACGAGGGCATGACCGTGCTGGTTTCGACCCATTATATGGACGAGGCCGAGCGCTGCCACGACATCGCCTACATCTTCGCCGGCGAACTAATCGCCCGCGGCACCGCCGAGGAGGTGATCGCCGAAAGCCGGCTGGTCACGTTCGAGGCCGAAGGCGGACGCGCCGACCGGCTCGGTCGCGAGCTTGCCGGCAAGCCGGGAGTCGAGATGGTCGCCCCGTTCGGCGCCGCGCTGCACGTCAGCGGCACCGATCGGGCCAAGCTCGAGCAGGCAATCCGGCCGTTCCGCCGCGAGCCCTACCATTGGAAAGAGGTGGCGCCGAGCCTGGAGGACGTGTTCATCCACCTGATGCGCGAGGCCGGCGCCCGGAGCACGGTGGACGAAGCGGCATGATGGGGCTGTCGCTCTCGCGTATCTTCGCGGTGCTTTCGAAGGAGTTCATCCAGCTCCTGCGCGACCGGCTGTCCTACGGGATGATCATCGGCATCCCGATCTTCCAGCTGCTGTTGTTCGGCTATGCGATAAACACCGACCCCAAGCATCTGCCGACCGCCGTCCTGGTGCAGGACCAGGGCGCCTTTTCGCGGTCGGTTCTCGGCGCGTTGCAGCGCAGCGAGTATTTCGCGATCGACCATGTCGCCCGCTCGCCCGCCGAGATGGATGCACTGATCGAGCGCGGCGCCATCCAGTTCGCGATCACCATCCCCGGCGATTTCACCCGCCGGGTCGTCCGCCGGGACAACCCCCAGATCCTGGTCGAGACCGACGCAGCGGATCCCGCCGCAACCGGGCCGGCGGTCGCCGCCCTCGCCGCCCTTCCCCAAAACGCCTTGATGCATGACTTGACGGGCCAGCTTGCGAGCGTCGCAAGCACCGCGCAGCCGTTCGAAGTGATCGTCCAGCGCCGCTACAATCCCGAGAGCATCACCGCCTACAATATCGTTCCGGGCCTGCTCGCCACGATCCTCACGATCACGCTGGTGATGATGACGGCGCTCGGCATGACCCGCGAAGCCGAGCGCGGGACGATGGAGACGCTGTTGGCAACGCCGCTGCGGCCGCTCGAGGTGATGATCGGCAAATTGGCGCCCTATGTGCTGGTCGGGATTATCCAGGCGACGGTGATCATCGTCATGGCCCGGCTGCTGTTCGGGGTGCCGATGGCGGGCGGCTGGCCGGCACTCATTCTCGGCCTGCTCCTGTTCATCATCGGCAGCCTGAGCCTCGGATTCCTGGTCTCGACCGTAGCCCGCAACCAACTTCAGGCGATGCAGATGGCGGTTTTCTATCTGCTGCCGTCGATCTTGCTGACCGGCTTCCTGTTCCCGTTCCGCGGGATGCCCGAATGGGCGCAATGGCTGGGGACGATCATTCCGGTCACCCACATGCTGCGCATCGTCCGCGGCGCGATGCTCAAGGGCGTCGGGATTGCCGAGGCCCTGCCGAGCCTCGCCGCGCTGACGCTGTTCGTCGTCATCGTCGCCGCGCTGGCGGTGAAGCAATACCGGACGACCCTGGACTAGTCGCCGATCTCCCTGGTCAGGAACGCCCAGAGCAAGGCGGCGCGCATCGCATCCTCGCTGCGGTCGGCGCCCACCGAGTGACCGCCTTCGGTATATTCGTGGTAGTAGACGCGATTGCCGCCGGCTTTCAGCTTCGCGGCCATCTTGCGGGCGTGGCCGGGGTGGACCCTGTCGTCCTTGGTCGAAAGATAGATGAACAGCGGCGGGTAGCGGACGCCGGACCGGACGTTTTGATAGGGCGAGTATTTCGACATGAACGCCCAGTCCTCGGGTTTGTCGGGGTCGCCATATTCGTCGATCCACGAGGCGCCGGCCGACAGATGCGAATAGCGCTTCATGTCGAACAGCGGCGAACCGGCGATGACCGCTCCGTAGAGGTCGGGCCGCTGGGTCATCGCCGCGCCGACCAGCACGCCGCCGTTGGACCGGCCGGAGATCGCGATTTTGCCCTTCGTCGACAGCCCCGTGCGGACCAGGTCTTCGGCGACGGCGTGGAGGTCGTCGAAGCTGTTCTGGCGCTTCTCGCGCAGCGCGGCCTTGTGCCAGTCGGGGCCATATTCGCCGCCGCCGCGGATGTTGGCGAGCACGAAGGCGCCGCCGTCCTCGACGAAGAACAGGCCGAGCGGCCCGGACCGGTAGGGCTGGCCCGTCAGATAGGTCGGCGTCTGGGCGTTGCGAAAGCCGCCATAGGCGTGGATCAGCGCCGGCACCGGACCCTCGCTGTCGGCCTTCTTGCGAACCAGGAAGTAAGGCACGCGGGTGCCGTCCTTCGATTGCGCGAAATGTTGCGAGACCGTGAATTGCGACGCGTCGAACTGCGCGGGGAGCGCCTGGATTGGCCGAGCCGGCACTCGATCGCCGCTCGGAACCGCCATCAACGTCGTTGGCATCAGCATGCCCTCGATAGTGACTAGCGCCGTGTCGGTCTGATCAGCGGTCTCAACGATATGAATTGTGCTGTTATCCAGCAGCGGCGGCAGCAGGATGGATACCCAGCGCCCGTCAGGTTGTCGCCGAAGAGCGAACAATTTTCCGGACACGTCGTCGAGCGCCTTGACCCAAAGAACATTGTCGCTCGACTGCACTTCCTCGATCGCCTGGCTCTTGCTCGGCGCCATGACCAGTTCCGGCGCCGGAGTCTCGCCGGCGAGCGTGCGCGCGATGTCGAAGGCGACGATCGAGCCGGGCTGGAAACCGGCCAGCGGATCGACAAGCGTCATGATCACCTGGCCGGCAAGCACCGTTTGGAACTCGGCGGTTTCGGGGATTGGCAACTCAATCCAACGACCATCCGGCGCGCGCAGTGAGACTTTATTCGAGTAGAAGCCGGTGCCACGATTGATGAAGGCGCGGCGGATGTCGCCGTCCATCATCGCGAAGGGCGACACGCTGATGTCGGCCTCGATGCCTTCGGCTATGTTGATAGCGCTCGCCCACGGCGTTCCGCGCTTCCATTGCTTGACGATGCGCGGATAGCCGGAGCGGGTGGCCGTCCCCTCCCCTTCGACCGCCGCGACGAGCAAAGTATCGCGGTCGAGCCAGGTGGCGTTGTTCTTGCCCTCGGGAATGGCAAAGCCGCCCTCGACGAACTTGCCCGACGGCAGGTCGAACTCGCGGATGACGTCCGCATCGCTCCCGCCCGGGCTCAGCGAAACCAGGCACCGCTCGTAGGCGGGCGGCAGGCAGTTTGCGCCATGCCAGACCCAGCTCTTACCCTCCGCCTTGCCGAGCGCATCGACGTCGATCAGCGTGCGCCATTGCGGCTTGCCGGCGAGATAGGCGTCGAGCGGCGACACGCGCCACAGGCCGCGCGGGTGATCGGCGTCGATCCAGTGATTGGCGACCAGGTCGCCCATCACGTCGTCGGGCATGGCGATGCGATTGGGATCGGTAAGGAGCTGAAGGGCGCGGGCGCGGTGTTCCTCGAACTCCGGCAGCGCCGTCAGGGTCGCGTCAGTCTCGGCATTCCAGGTCCTGACCTGCTCGAGCGGCTTGGCGCCTTCGACATCTTCCAGCCACAGGTGCAGATCGCTGGTCTGGGAAAGCGCGGCGGTGGCGGCGAACGCCGCGGCGGCGACGAAAAGCATCTTACGCAATGGACAGTCTCCCGGGGGTCGCCGCCATCGTGCGAAGCGAACGCGGATGCGTCAACGCCCGCTTCGACGAGTGGTCAAACGGATGTCGTACTCAATCGCCGCTGATCGCTGGATCGATGTCTTCGGGATGATCGATGATCGGCGTGCCAACGTCGCCCTTGCCGACGGTGCCGCCGGCCATCTGCAGCATCCGCTCGAGCGGCACCCGGGCGGCGTCCATCAGCTCGGGACGGAGCTCGATCTGCGGCCTGAGGTCGCGAAGCGCGACATAGAGCTTCTCGAGCGTGTTCAGGGCCATGTACGGGCACATATTGCAATTGCAGGCGCCGTCGCCGCCCGGGACCCCGATGAAGGTCTTGTCCGGCGCCGTTTTTTCCATCTGGTGGATGATGTGCGGCTCGGTCGCGACCAGGATCGTGTCGGCCGGCGAATCCAGGGCGAACTTCAGGATCGAGCTGGTCGAGCCGACATGGTCGGCATGGTCGATGATATGCGGCGGGCATTCAGGATGCGCGGCGACCGGTGCGCCGGGGTGCTCGGCCTTGAGCTTCAGCAGCTCGGTCTCGCTGAACGCCTGGTGGACGATGCAGATTCCCGGCCACAGCAGCATGTCACGGCCGGTCTTGCGGGCGAGATAGCCGCCGAGATGGCGGTCGGGGCCGAAGATGATCTTCTGGTCCTTCGGGATTTGCTTGAGGATTGCGTCGGCGCTCGACGAGGTGACGATGATGTCGCTCAACGCTTTCACCGCAGCCGAGCAATTGATGTAGGTCAGCGCGATATGGTCCGGATGGGCCTCGCGGAACGCCTTGAACTGGTCGGGCGGGCAGCTGTCCTCGAGGCTGCAGCCGGCGTCCATGTCGGGCAGGATTACGGTCTTTTCCGGCGACAGGATCTTGGCCGTCTCGGCCATGAAGCGAACGCCGCAAAAGGCGATCACCTCGGCGTCGGTCGCCGCTGCCTTGCGTGACAGATCGAGGCTGTCGCCGACGAAATCGGCAAGGTCCTGGATTTCCGGCTTCTGGTAATAATGGGCGAGGATCACGGCGTTGCGCTCGCGCTTTAGCCGCTCGATCTCGGCGAGAAGATCGAGCCCTTTGAGACTGGTGCTTTGAACGGTCATCTCTGCCCTTGCGCCGCGCGGCGCCTGCGCGCCTCCTCTATCGCTGCATTATATGAGATCGACCGGTCGAGATATGAAGGCTCCTCGTCGGGCTCGCCGGCGAATCGGGCAACAACCTTGGCGTCGGCAAAGCCGGCGGCTTGCAGCGGCATTGCGAAACTGCGCTCGACCGCCTGGCGGGCGGCCTGCCGAGCCAGGTTCATCGGCACTTCGCCCTTTGCCTGATTGCGGAGGTCGGCCACCGCTCGGGCGCGATTGGCCTGGTCGAGACGGCCCTCGTTGTTGGTGAAGGTCCCGAGCAGCCCGCCCGAGCCATATTCGCGGGCCTGGGCGAGGTCGACGTCGGGACCGGCGATCTCGACGTCGGGGAGCTGCACCGACAGCGTGTTCGAGCCCGAGTCCCAGCGGACGTCTTCGGGTTTGAGCTTCGACAGGTCGAGCTCGTAGCGGACATCGCCGGG
>CAMPJH010000002.1 GCA_946886845.1 uncultured Sphingomonas sp.
CGAAGATCGTCGAGCTGACCGACGGCGGCGCCGACTATACGTTCGACGCGACCGGCAACACCGAGGTCATGCGCACCGCCCTCGAAGCCTGCCACCGTGGCTGGGGGACCAGCATCATCATCGGAGTCGCCGAAGCCGGGAAGGAAATCGCCACCCGGCCGTTCCAACTGGTCACCGGCCGCAACTGGCGAGGAACCGCGTTCGGCGGCGCCAAGGGCCGCACCGACGTCCCCAAGATCGTCGACTGGTACATGGACGGGAAGATCGCCATCGACCCGATGATCACCCATGTGCTGAAGCTCGAGGAGATCAACAAAGGATTCGACCTGATGCATGCCGGGGAAAGCATCCGCAGCGTGGTGGTTTACTAATGGCCGACAAGGTCAACATCCCCGAGAAGCTCGCCAGCTTCACCGACCATTGGGCGCCGCGGATCGTCGCCCGCTACAACGACAATGAAGTGCGACTGGTGAAGGTCGAGGGCGAGTTCATCTGGCACAGCCACGCGCACACCGACGAACTCTTCCTCGTGCTCGATGGAACGCTCGACCTGGAGCTCCGCGATCGGACGGTAGTGCTCCAACCGGGCGAGCTGTTCGTCGTTCCGCGCGGCACCGAGCATCGACCGTGCGCGAGGCTCGGCGAGGTGAAACTACTGCTGATCGATCCCAAGGACCTGCCGAACACCGGCGACCCGGCGACGGCGACCAGGGCGATCGAGATCTAGGACGGAGAACGAAACAATGTTCAGCCATGTGATGCTGGGATGCAGCGACCGCGACCGATCGCGCCAATTTTACGACGCCACGCTCGGCGCGCTGGACATCCGGCCGGGCCGCGATTTCGGCAAGTCGGACTGGTGGATGACCCGCGAGGGGGCACTCGGGATCGGCCCGCCGATCGACGGTCAGCCCTGCGGCCACGGCAATGGCTCGACGATCGGCTTCAAGGCCGAGAGCCCAGAAGCAGTCGACGCGTGGCACGCGGCCGGAGTCGCGAATGGCGGCACATCGATCGAGGATCCGCCCGGGGATCGCGACGGCGGCGGCTTCGGCAAGATGTACCTCGCTTATTTGCGCGATCCCGATGGCAACAAGCTGTGCGGCTATTACCGCTATCCCAGCGAATGACTTTGGAGGTCGTCAGCGAGAACAAATCGCACGGCGGCCGCCAGCTGGTGGCCAAGCACGGCTCGACCGTAACCGGCACCGAGATGAGCCTTTCGATCTTCCTGCCGCCGCAGGCAGAGGGCGGCGGCAGGCTGCCGGTCGTCTGGTATTTGTCGGGACTGACCTGCAGCCCGATGAACGTCACCGAGAAGGGCGAGTATCGCGCCGCCTGCGCCGAGCTGGGGCTGATCTTCGTCGCCCCAGACACCAGCCCGCGTGGCGAGGGGGTCCCGACCGACCCCGCCGGCAGCTGGGACTTCGGGCTCGGGGCCGGATTCTATGTCGACGCAACGGTCGAACCGTTCGCGCAAAACTACAGAATGTGGACCTACATTACCGAGGAGCTTCCGGCGCTGGTCGCCGAAGCCTATCCGATCGATGTCGGCCGCCAGGCGATCACCGGCCATTCGATGGGCGGGCACGGTGCCCTGACCATCGCGCTTCGCTATCCCGACCGCTTCCGTAGCGTTTCTGCTTTCTCGCCGATCGTCGCTCCGAGCCAGGTCGAATGGGGCATCAAGGCTCTGGGCGGTTATCTCGGCGAGGACCGAAGCGCCTGGCGCAAGCACGACGCCGTGGCGTTGATCGAGGATGGTGCGCGTGTACGCGAAATCCTGGTCGACGTCGGCACCGCCGATCCGTTCCTCGAGCAGCAGCTTCGGCCGGAGCTGCTCGAGCAGGCGTGCGCCGAGGCGGGAATCGCGCTGACGCTCCGGCGCCAGCCCGGTTACGACCACAGCTATTATTTCATCTCGACCTTCATGGCCGAGCATTTGCGCTGGCATGCGGAGAGGCTGGGAAGGTAGCGCTCTGTCACCAAACTCTTCGGCATGCCCCCGGCATGCCGGAGTTTGGTGACCCCAACGGGACTCGAACCCGTGTTTTCGCCGTGAAAGGGCGACGTCCTAGACCGCTAGACGATGGGGCCGGGAAAAGCCGCCGCGAGTTAGGCAACGGCTGGCGGCGGGTCAAGCGACCGCCGCGTCCTCGAGATGCATCTCGGCCGCATTGCCGCCGTTCCATTCGTCGCGCTTGATACTTCCGGCAAGCCACCAGCGGCGGTCGCCGGGCGAGCTGAGCAGCGCCTGGCCAAGTTCGGTAGCCGCGCTTCGAAATGCAATCCATTTGAAGCTCTTGCCGTCGTCGCCGCAGGCCAAGCCGCGGACGTGCCCGTCGCCGACGATGCCGGTGCGAAGCAGGCGTGCGGGCCCGGCGGCGATCTTTGGGCTCGGCCAGCCGGCGCCATAAGGACCCGCCGAGTCGAGCGAATCGCAAAGCTCACCGACCACGCCTCCCGGAGCAAGCAGGGCGTCGAGCAACAAGGCCCGGCCGTCGCGCGAACGTTCGATGTCCGCAGCCAGGCGCTCGTCGATGAACGCGCGGAATGGCTCGAGTCCGCCCTTGGGAAGAGTCAGGCCGGCCGCCATGGCGTGGCCGCCGCCAGCGATCAGCAGTCCGCTGTCCTTGGCGGCAAGCACCGCCGCGCCTAGGTCGACACCGGAAATCGATCGGCCCGAGCCCTTGCCGGTTCCGTCCTCGCACTCGGCGATGACGATGGCGGGCCGGCGGAAGCGTTCCTTGAGGCGCCCGGCGACGATCCCGATCACGCCCTGGTGCCAGCCCGGGCTCATCACCGTCAGGACGGCGGAGCCGTTGAGCTTTGCGGCCTGCTCTTCCGCCTGCTCGCAAACGCTCATCTCGATCGCCCGGCGTTCTTCGTTTAGCCGGTCGAGCTCGGCGGCGATGGTCCGCGCTTCTTCCGCATCGGTGGTGGTGAGAAGCCGGACCCCAAGGTCGGACTTGCCGACCCGGCCGCCGGCATTGATCCTCGGGCCGAGCACGAAGCCGAGGTCGCGGCTGGTCGGGCTTTTGACCAGCCGCCCAGCCTCGGCGAGCGCGGCGAGGCCGATGTTCTGCCGCGCCGCCATGACCTTCAAGCCTTGGGTCACGAAGGCGCGGTTGAGGCCCTGGAGCTTGGCGACGTCGGCGACGGTGCCGAGCGCCACCAGGTCGAGCAAGTCCATCATCTTGGGCTCGTCTCGGCCGGTGAAAAAGCCCCGCGTCCGGAGCTCGCGGAGTAGCGCGACGCCGAGCAGGAACGCCATTCCGACCGCCGCGAGATGGCCGTGGGAAGACGCGACTTCCGCTTCGTCGAGCCGGTTGGGATTGATCAGCGCGTAGGCCACTGGAAGCAGGGTCGCGCACTGGTGATGATCGACGACGATCACGTCGAGCCCGGCGGCCTTGGCTTCCTCGAGCGCCTCGAACGCCTGGGCGCCGCAATCGACGGTGATCGCCAAGCTGGCCCCGCGCGCCTTCAGCTCGACCAAAGCGGCGCCCGATGGCCCATAGCCTTCCATCAGCCGGTCGGGGATATAGACGATCGGCTCGGCGCCAAGCTGTCTTAGGAGCAAAGTGAGGAGCGCGGCACTGGTCGCGCCATCGACGTCGTAATCGCCGAAGATTGCGATCGTCTCGCCGGCCTCGATCGCATTCGCCAGCCTCGTCGCGCCCTTGTCCATGTCGCGGAAAGCGGATGGATCGGGCAGGAAATCGCGAATTCTGGGATCGCGATGGCGAGCGAGGTCGTCGCGGTTGATGCCCCGTCCGAGAAGCAGCTCGTCGATCAGCGAATCGAGCGAATCCTCCGGCCTACTGTCGCGGCGCCAGCGCCACGGTTGGCCGCTTATCGACCGCTCCACCCCAAGCGCGAAAGTCATAGCAATCTCGATAGCAGCTGCTTGCGCAGTTCGCCCGCGCTTTCGCGCCGAAGCGCCGGTATCGAATGGGCCGAAAATCCGGTCCCTCCGGCGACTCCGAAGATCAGCGAGGCCGTCCCGAACCAGCGAGTGACGAAGTTTTCGGCGAGGTCGAGGCTCTGGATCTTGCGGATCGGCAGGATCAGCGTTCGCCGCCGCCACCAGCCGGTCCGGATCAAGAGCCGATCCTCGTCGAGTACGTAGCCGGTGCGGCGCCAGGCGAGCCAACGTGCGCCGACTGCTCCAGCCAGGCCGACCATCATTAAGGCCCCGACAAAGGGCATGAAAAACAGTTGTGCCCCGGCAATGGCGACCAGCGGCAACACGGCCAGGGTCAGCACCCACACATACGCCCGCGATACCCGGTTCCAGCCGATCCTGGAGGCGAGCGGCCTCCAGCCGAGCGCCTCCAGGATGGTGCCGGCCTCTTCATCCTTGGCGAGCGGCGCGAGGACATGGTCGCCGCTTTTGCCTTCGTCGCGGGCGAGGCTCTGAAGCTTGAGCTCCCTCCAGCCGAAACGGTCGCGGACCGGCCCGGTGCCGACGATCGCAGCCTGAGCCCGGCGCACCGGCAAAGTCACATCGGTCAGGGTCAGCAAGCCACGCCGGCGCCTGAGCCCGGTTTCGGTGCGGTCGAGACGGAAGCCATAGTCGCGAAGGACGGTTCGAACGATGCCGGTGCCGATTCCCACCATGACAAGCGACAGCAAGCCGACGATCGCCGTCGCGACCTGATGCGCAAGGAGGAATTGCGCGATCGGATTGTCGGCACTCAGCATCGACATCCAGAAACGGCGGTTAAACGGATCGAATCCGATGACGTTGCCCATAGTCTGGGTCAGCCCGAACAGGCCCGCGAATACCGCTAGGGAGAAATTGAACAGCCCGGCGAGAAGCAATCGCGGCATGTCCATTGCATAGACCGGCGGCCGTTCGGCTTCGTCTGCGACGATTTCGGCGGCGATGGCGCCCGAGCGGCGGGCGCGGACCAGCTGGCGCAGAGCCTCGGCCCGATCCAGCGATACCGCCTGGAGAACGCCTTCTTCCTTGCCGGCCGAGCCTCCGGTTTCGAACTTGACCGTGGCAAGCCCGAGCAGGCGCGCGACCGGGCCTTGGATGATGTCGACGTCCTGGACCCGGTCGAACGGGATCGAGCGATGAGTGCGGCTGAAGATGCCGCTGTCGATCCGGATCTCGCTGTCGCCAACGCGATATTCGAAGCGCCGCCAGTAGAGGACGAGGCTGATCGCGGTGACGACAAGCAGCGCCGCCGCTCCAAATAGGGCGGTCGACAGGCGCCCCGACACCGCGAGATAGGCAATGACGGCATAGCCGCCGGCCATCCCGCGAAGCGCGCCGCCGATGCCGGTCACGAGGAATAACGGGTGAAGCCGCTCGGGCTCACCGACGGCGCGATCGTCAGCCATCGAAGTCGGTGCGCACATGCTCGCGGATGACGTCGCGGATCTCGGCGGCCTTCTCGGGAGCCAAGCCGGGCACCGTGACGATGCTGTTGTGGGTGCCGGCGGTGTGGACGACCAGGGTCGCGGTTCCGAACAGCTTGTCGACCGGTCCGCGAGTAACGTCGAGATGCTGGACCCGAACAAACGGGACGATCGTGTCGCTGTGGAACATCCAACCGCGAACCACCTGCAGCAACCGGTCAGTCAGCCGGTAGCCGATATGCCGGTAAATGCGCTGCGGAACGATGGTCAGCGAGATCAGCGCGAGCAACGGAACGAGCGTGCTTGGCAGGCCGTAGAAGCGCGTGTCGTTGATGAACCGGTCGAGAACCACCGCGGCGATCACCAGCGGAACCCAGGTCAGCGCCATCCTCGCGCGAAGGACGTTCTTATAGCCCGGCTCGACCGGCAGGAACGGCGATTGCTCGTCCTGTGTGGGGCCGGTCGGCTCGGGCCAGGGGTCGGGCGGCATGCTCATTCGCCAAGCTTGTAGCCAGCGCGACCTAGCGGTCTAGAGGCTGCGCTGGCTGCCGAGTCCGTAATGCTCGGCAAACACCCGGCGGACGGTGCCGGAGCTTGCCCGCATGACCAGGCTTTCGGTGGTCACGCAGGCCTTGCGGCGATGGACGCCCTTGAGCAGCGATCCGTCGGTGACCCCGGTTGCGGCGAAAATGCAGTCGCCCTTGGCCATGTCGGTAAGCGTGTAGATGCGGTCGAGATCGTCGATCCCCCAGCGGCGGGCGCGGCCGACCTCGTCGTCGTTGCGGAAGATGAGCCGGCCCTGGATCTGGCCGCCGACGCAGCGCAAGGCCGCCGCCGCGAGCACGCCTTCCGGCGCTCCGCCGCTGCCCATATAGACGTCGATGCTGGTGTCGGGGTCGGCGGTCGCCATCACCCCGGCGACGTCGCCGTCGGGGATCAAGGTGATTCCGCACCCGAGCCCGCGAAGCTCGGCGATGATACTGTCGTGGCGGGGCCGGTCGAGGATGCAGGCGATGATTTCGTTGGGCTCGACGCCTTTGATCGTGGCGATGGGCCGGACGTTTTCGGCGGGCGCTTTGTGGAGGTCGATGGTTCCGTCCGGAAAGCCCGGGCCGACCGCCAGCTTCTCCATATAAACGTCGGGCGCGTTCAACAGGCAGCCGCTCTCCGCGATCGCCAGCACGGCGAGCGCGTTGGGCCCGGCCTTGGCGGTGATCGTCGTGCCTTCGAGCGGGTCGAGCGCGATGTCGATCTTCGGCCCGCCGTCCTGAGCCGAGCCGACCTTTTCGCCGATATAGAGCATCGGCGCCTCGTCGCGCTCGCCCTCGCCGATGACGACGGTGCCGTCCATCGGCAGCTTGTTGAGCTCAGTCCGCATCGCCTCGACCGCCGCGGCGTCGGCGGAGTCATTGTCGCCGCGGCCGATCCACTTCGAAGCCGCGATTGCCGCCGCTTCGGTCACCCGGACCATCTCGAGCACGAGCACGCGGTCGAGGACGGACGATGTCTGGACGCAGTCGCGGATCATCTGGCGTGAAAACTCCCTGTTGCCGGACGGGCGATAGGAGCGCCCGCCGACGCTGTCGAGACGGTCAGGATTGCTCTTCGGCCTGATGCTCGAGCAGTTCGTTGCGGATGCGCACGGCGCGCGAAGCGACGCGGGTTTCAATCAGGAAGACGAAGAACCCGCTGCCGAGCGAGATCATGCAGGCGATGAACAGCAGTGCGATGGTCGTTCCGAACTCGGCCTTGAGCAGGCTACCCGCAAACAGCAGGACGACGACAGCGCAGGTCAGGACCGCGGACAGGACGGCGAGGCTGATCGCCGCGCTGACCAGTCCCATTCGCCGGTCGAGGACCCGGATGCCCTGGAGGATACGGTCGTGCTCAGCGCCGCGCGAGCCCAGCAGCCGCGGCTCCAGAGCCCGGGCGCGCTCGACAATCCGGGCGAGGCGCCCGGCGCAGACATTCAGGAAGGCGCCGATTCCGGCGAGCAGGAACACCGGGGCGACGGCCAGCCGGACGATCTCGGCGATTTCGCTGACTGCGGTTTCGGTAGGGGGAAGACCCGGGATCATGAGGCGCCGATATGCACGAGGGTGGCTGTCATTGCGAGCGCCGGCACCTTAAATGGTGCGGATGACCGATGACCCGAAGACCGGCAGCGCGATTCCGACGCTCGAGGACTGGCAGCACTGGACCTGGGTGATGGGCCGCGCCCAGCAGATGCTGATGGAGGCGTGGGCCGAAAGCCTCAAGACGTCGCAGCCGTGGGCAAGCTCCCCGCCGCATTGGGGCGCCTTCCCGCCCGCTTTCTTCGGCCAGACGGCGGACACTCCGGGCGATCCGGCGAGCATGATGAGCGCCGGCGCCGAGGCGTGGGCCAAGGGGCTGGAGACGTGGGGGCGGATGATCGGCCTCGATCCCAAGCCGGCGGAAACCAGGGACCGGCGGTTCGCGGCCCCCGAATGGCGCGACAATCCTTTGTTCGACCAGATCCGCCAGACGTACGTGGCCTTGTCCGACAGGCTGCTCGGGACCGTCGACCAGATCGAGGGGATCGACAGCGAAGAGCGAGCGAAGCTGCATTTCGCGACCAAGAGCTTCGTCGATGCGATGAGCCCATCCAACTTCGCGCTGACCAACCCCGAAGTGCTCAAGAAGACGATCGAGACCCGCGGCGAGAATCTGCTCAAGGGCCTTGCCAACATGCTCAAGGACATTGCGGCGGGCCAGCTGACGCAGACCAAGCCCGGCGCCTTCGAGGTCGGCCGGAATCTGGCGACCACCCCCGGCAAGGTGCTCAAGGAAACGCCGCTCTATCAGCTGATCCAGTACACGCCGACCACCGACGAGGTGCTGGAAACGCCGGTGGTGATCTTCCCGCCGTGGATCAACCGCTTCTACATCCTCGATCTCACGCCCGAAAAAAGCTTCGTCAAATGGTGCGTCGACAACGGCGTCTCGCTGTTCATGGTCAGCTGGAAATCGGCCGACGAGAACATCGCCGACGCAACCCTCGACGATTATGTGCTGCGCGGCCAGCTCGACGCGATCGACACGGTCCGCGAGCTGCTCGATGTCGAATCCGTGCACGCAATCGGCTATTGCGTTGCCGGGACAACGCTGGCGGCAACCCTCGCCTATCTCGAAGCGACCGAGCAGGGCGGCAAGGTCAAGTCGGCGACCTTCCTGACCGCTCAGGTCGACTTCAGCCTGGCGGGCGACCTCAAGCTGTTCACCGGGCCGGAGACGACCGCGCTGCTCGACCGGCTGACCGCCGACAAGGGCTATCTCGATGGGCGTTACATGGGCGCGACCTTCAACCTGCTGCGCGGCCGCGACCTCATCTGGAACTATGTCGTTGGCAATTACCTGCTCGGCGAGGAACCGACGCCGTTCGACCTGCTCCACTGGAATTCGGACACGACCAACCTGCCGGCCAAGTGGCACCGCGCCTATCTCCAGGACTTTTACGCGGGCAACAAGCTCGCCGAGAAAGGCGGCATCGAAGTCGCTGGAACGCCGATCGACATCGACCGCGTTGAAACACCCGCCTACGTCCAGGCCGGGCGCGAGGACCATATCGCCCCGCCCGAAAGCGTGTGGAAGATCATGGACCACTTCGCCGGGCCGAAGCGGTTCGTCCTCGCCGGATCGGGCCACATCGCCGGGGTGGTCAATCCGCCGGCGGCCAACAAATATTGCTATTGGGTCAACGACCGCCCGTGCGGCAGCCTCAAGGACTTCATCGCCGGCTCCACCGAGCACAAGGGCAGCTGGTGGCCCGACTGGCTCGCCTGGCTCAAGCAGCAGGATCCGTCGACGGTCGAAGCCAAGGGCGCGCGGATTCCGGGCAAAGGCAAGCGCAAGGCGATCGAGGACGCTCCCGGAAGCTATGTCAAAGCGCGCTGAGGCGCTTCGAATCCGCCTGGCGCAAGCCGGTGAGCGGCAGCAGCTGGAGGATCTCCAGCGCCGCGCGTCGCTGGCGCTTCCCGACTATCGCGAGCAGCTCACCGCCCATCCCGACGCCATCCACTTGCCCAGAGATCAGATCGAGCGCGGCCAGGTGATCGTCGCCGAGCTCGATGGTCGGATGGCGGGCTTCGCCGCCGTCGTTGAAAATGAGCTCGACGGCCTGTTCGTCGAGCCCGATCTTTGGCGCCAGGGGATCGGCTCGGCTCTCATCGAAGCGGCGACCCACCAGGCTCGGCGCGACGGGCTGGCGCTGCGGGTAATTGCAAGCCCGACGGCGCGAGAATTCTATGAGAGTTGCGGCTTTTCGGTTGAGGGAGAAGCCGCAACGCGCTTCGGCCCTGCGCTCAGAATGTCGCGCTGACGTTCAGCAATTTTGATACTTCCAGTGCCTTCGCTTGCCTTCGTTTAGCCATTCGATAGACGTCGCGATCCGCTTCGCCCGTGTCGCATCCTGCTTCGCTTCGGAAATCCATTCGACGTAATCGCGCTGCGCCGACGGCGGGAAACTGTCGAGCGCTGTCCTGGCCTTCGGGGCCTTGGCAAGCGCCGCCGCGAAATCCGGGTGCATCTCCGGCGGCGGCTTGGGTGCGTGCTTGACCTTGCGGGGTGCCGGGGCGCTCCTGGCGAGCTTGGCGGCCCCCTGGATCAGACGGTCGAGATTGCTGTCGTCCGGAAGGTCATCGAGCGATGCGATCTTTCCGAACTGGCCCATCCCATCAGCCTCGGCCTGGTCACCGCGAAGTTCCTGCCCGCGCCAGAAGTTGAGCGCCGCATGCTGCTTGAAGGCGGCCATGATCAGCAGGATCTTGCCGTCGATGGTGAAGGCGGGCGCACCCCACTTGAGCGTTTCGTCGGCCTCGGGCGCGGCGGCGTGGACGCGCTCGCGGACATGCTCGAGGATCGGCCGGGCGTAGGGCTGCGCCTTCGCGATATAAGCGTCGATTCGCGGATCGCTGGTCAGAAGATCCCTCCGGTAAGCGAAAGTCGTACGATGCCGACCAGTATCACGAACAAATTGAGATTGCGTCCGCTCGTGCTGCTGGAAAACATGCCCACAATTGCTCCAATGATGGCCAGCGGGATGATGAGATAATAAGCGAGCGCCAGGACAGGAAGAAACGCCGGGATCGCGAATACCAGCGCGATGATGCCGATGGTGATCGAAATAAGGTTCAGCATGGGGTCGGCGTTTAGCCGCTAATGCGCGGTTTCGACAGGGCTGACTCGCGCCAGCAGGCGATTGCCGCAGCGGATCGTGACCGATCCAACCGGCTGATCCATCGGCCATTCGCCGCGGACCTCGTGGGTGGTGACGACCTGGGTCGCGCCATCGCTTGGCGGAATCACCCGAAGCTCGCCGAAGACCTGCACCGGATAGCTTTCCGCGACCCGGAAATCGGCCCATTCAACCCGGTAGCCGCCGGTCGGCACCGTCACCTTGCCGGTCACGATCAGCGTCGGGCGAGCGCCAGGGCCGGGCATCGCATTGACCCATGCCGCCCAGTCACTCGAGCCGATGATTGGACATTGCGCGAGAGCGGGCTGCTGCGGGACGGCTTGGCACGCACCGACCGCCAATGCCGCGGCAAAGGTCAAAAGCCGTCGCTTCATACCGCACCAATGCGGCTGATAACCTGCGTGTTCCCTATTCCGGTACCGTTACCGTAACCCGCGAATTGCGCGCCAAGGCGGTGACGTAGAGGAGGAGGGCGAGCCAAATCGAACCGAACGCCACCGCATGCCAACGGGTGAATGCCTCGCCGTACAGGAGGACAGCGAGCAGGAATTGTAGCGTCGGGGCAAGGAACTGCAGCATCCCCAGCGTCGAATAGCGAAGCCGCCGGGCGGCTGCTGTGAACAGCAGGAGCGGCACGGTCGTGACCACCCCGGCCAGCAGTAGCAAGCCTGTCTCGACATCGGTCGAGCCGAAAACCGCCTGGCCTTCCAGCCATTGCCAGCCGAGCCAGGCGATAGCCAGCGGCAGCAGTAGCGTGGTTTCGATCGCCAACCCGGACGTCGCTTCGACTGGAGCGATCTTGCGGAGCAGGCCGTAGGTAGCGAAGGTCACCGCCAGGACGAGGCTGATCCATAATTGCCCGAGCGCCTGGAAGGCGAGGCCGGAAATACCGGCGGCGGCGATCGCAACCGCCGCCCATTGAAGCGCCGAAAGCCGTTCCTTGAGAAGGATCCGGCCCATCAGCACGTTGACCAAAGGATTGAGATAATAGCCGAGGCTGGCGGCGAGTATGAGGCCGCTGGTCACCGAATAGACGAACAGCAGCCAGTTGGTCGCGATCAGCACCGTCGTCAGCGCCAGAACCCCGACCGTCCGAGACTGGCGAACCGCGCGCCGCGTTCCGTCCCAATCGCCGAGCGCGAACAGCAGCAGGAACAGGAATGGGACCGACCAGATTATACGGTGCGCGACGATGTCGACCGGGCCGATATTGGCGATCGCCTTGAAATAGATCGGAGCAACGCCCCATAGTCCGTAAGCGCCGAGACCGAACCAAAGCCCGCTTCGGGCGCGCTGTGTGGCTGGCGGGTCGGCGCGGGCGTTCATCCGCCGCGCGCCTAGCCGCGACCAACGCGAAGTCAAAGGCTTTGGTGAAGTCCCGCTTGGTTGCGTATGATGGCGCCGGGTGTCACCACAGGGACCGCATTGCATTGAGGCTGCGCCGGTGAAACTGAAGTCATGGCTCTGGACCGTGCCACTGCTTGTCTTGGCCAGCGGGTGCGACACCGCGACCAAGCGCGCCCGTTCCGTCGCATCCGTGACGGTCGAGCCCGAGCCGAAGTCGAATCTGTGGAAAGCCGTTGCGACCTCGGGCGACCAGGACCGGATCAATCGCCTCGGCCTCGCCTGGCAGCAAGCGCTGATGGAAGCGCAGGCGAGGCATTCGAGAGACGTCAAAGAAGAAGGCGATCTGCTCAAGGCTCGCGTTGGATTGCCTCGGCCGGAACCGACTCCAGGAAGCTACAATTGCCGAATGATCAGCATTGGCAAAAGCGACCGGAAGTCGCCGACCCTGGAGAAGTTCAAACCGTTTTTTTGCTACGTGCTGGCCGACGACGCAGGCGTTCTGACAATCGTCAAGCAAACCGGCAGTCAGCGGCCGGCCGGCCGCTTGTGGGAGGACGACGATCCCAACCGCATGATCTTCCTCGGCAGCCTTGCGCTCGGCGATGAGCAGGAGCCGCTTGCCTACGGCGACGATCCCAGTCGCAACATGGTCGGCGTGTTCGAGCGGATCGCGCCGTTCCGCTGGCGACTGGTGATCCCGTTTCCGCAGAGCGGCGCCAAGCTCGAGGTGTTCGAGCTGACGCCGGTCACCAATCAGCCGGAATGAGCTCGGCGGGGCTGCTCGCCGATCCGGCGGAGGTCCGAAAGCATCTCATCGCTGCTGCTGCCGCCGGAGAAGCGATCACCTACGCTGACCTGCTCAATGCGCTCGGGCACCGGTTCACCCGGCCGAAGATGCGGGCGCTGTGCAAGGTGCTGGCGGCCGCCGACGACGAAGCGGCGAGCCGCGACGAGCCGGAGCTGGCGGTGCTCGTCGTCCGCCAGTCGGACGGCCTTCCCGGCCAGGGCTGGTGGGTTGGCGGCGGCGCCATTGTCCACGGCTATGAGGGACTTTGGACCGGTCCGGAGGCGACAAAGCTCGTGAGGCGGCTCCAGCGCCAGGCGTTCGACTATTGGAGCAGGCGCAGTCCGGCGGGTTAGAATTCGCGGCCGCAGTCGCTAAGTGGGCGATCATGGCCGATGCCCTAACCTTTAGCGTCAGCGAAGACGATGATGGCATTCGTCTCGATCGCTGGTTCAAGCGCCACCAGCCCGAGATCAGCTTCAACATGGTGTCGCGGTGGGCCAGAACCGGCCAGCTCCGGCTCGACGGCAAGCGCGTCGCCCCCGGCGACCGGATCGTGGCCGGCCAGGAAATCCGAATCCCGCCGGCGGAAGCCGAGCCGCAACGGCCGCGTGCCGCAAGTCCCAAGCGCAGCACGCTGACTTCGGAAGAAGTCGAGCTCGTTCGGTCGCTGGTCATCCACGAAGACGAGCATGCCTTCGTTCTCAACAAGCCGCCCGGGCTTGCGACCCAGGGCGGGACCAAGACCACAAACCACCTCGACCGGCTTCTCGACGGTCTGTCCGACCAGTCCGGAAACCGCCCAAAACTCGTCCACCGGCTCGACAAGGACACGTCGGGCGCGCTTCTGGTCGCCCGAACAGCTCGAGCCGCGGCCTTCTTTTCCAAGTCCTTCTCGGGCCGGACGGCGCGCAAGGTCTATTGGGCGCTGGTGATCGGCGTGCCCTCTGCGGACGAAGGGCTGATCGACGCCCCGCTCGCCAAGCAGCCGGGCACCGGCGGCGAGAAGATGCATATCTCCGAAGAGCATGGCTTGGCCGCCAGAACGCGCTGGCGAGTCATCGATCGCGCCGGCAATCGCGCCGCCTGGGTCGAGCTGAAGCCGCTGACTGGCCGTACACATCAGCTTCGCGCCCACATGGCGGCGATCGGCCACCCGATCGTCGGCGACGGAAAATATGGCGGCGCAGATTCATTCCTGACCGGCGGAATCAGCCGCAAGTTGCACCTCCACGCGCGGCAGTTGAAGATCGACAAGCCCGGTGGCGGAAGCATCGACGTCACCGCCGAGCTTCCCGATCATTTCGCGCAGAGCCTCGACATGCTTGGCTTCGAAGTTGCCGCCGGCAAACCTGTCGCCGCCTCTCGGCCAAGGGCGGCCCGGGCTTCGAAGCAGCGCCGGGAAACTCGCCGCGGTGAGCGCCGCTCGCGCGGCGACAAGCCGCGGCGATGACCAGGCTCGCCATCTTCGATTGCGACGGGACGCTGGTCGACAGCGGAGCGACGATCTATCGGGCGCTGGCGGAAACGTTCGAGGCGCACAAGCTCGAACTGCCGCCTGCCCGCGACTGCCGACGGGTGATCGGGCTCAGCCTGGCCGAGGCGATGGCGGCGCTGGTCCCCGACGCCGGCGAGCGCGACCATCTCGAGCTCGCCGAAACCTATAAGGTCTGCTTCTTCCGCGCCCGCCAGCGCGGTGAGGTCGAGGAGCCCTTGTTCGATGGAATTCTCGAGCTGCTCGATACGCTCGAGGCGGACGACTGGCTGCTCGCGGTTGCGACCGGCAAGTCGGATCGCGGGCTTCGCCATTGCCTGGAGCTGCACGGCCTCCATGCCCGCTTCGTGTCGCTCCAGACCGCCGACCACCATCCGTCCAAGCCGTCGCCGCAGATGGCGCTGGCGGCGATGGCGGATGCGGGAGCGACCGGCGCCACCACTATCGTCGTCGGCGACACCAGTTTCGACATGGCGATGGGCCGGGCCGCGGGAGCGACGGCGATCGGCGCGGCGTGGGGGTATCACGATTCGCACGAGCTGATCGCCGCCGGAGCCAAGGCGGTGGCGGAGAAACCGGCGGACGTTTCAGCAATAGCGAGGGAAGTGGTGGATGGATGACGAAGCCAAATGGAAGCGCCGCTTCCATCTGTTCATGGCAGCTCGGCTGTTCGGCCTTGCCACCTTCCTTGCCGGGGTCGCGGTCTATTTCACCGACCTGCTTCGCGACGGCGGCTGGCCGCTGGTCGGCATACTCCTGATCGTCGTCGGGCTGGCCGACGCAGTGGTTGCGCCGAAGCTGCTCAAGAAGATTTGGGATCGGGAAGATCGAGGCGAGTGAAGCGCTTCTGGAAGCATTCGGAAGCCGTTGCCCTTGATGGCGGCTGGGGCGTTACACTCGATGGCAAGCCGGTGCGAACTCCCGCGCGCAAGTCACTGCTCGTGCCGACCGAGGCACTTGGCAAGGCCATCGCCGAAGAGTGGAATGCGACCGGCGAAACCGTCGACCCGCGGGCAATGCCGCTGACCGGCCTGGCCAATGCCGCGATCGACCGAGTCCCCGGCGATCGCGAGCAGTTTGCCGCCGGCCTCGCAAGCTATGGTGAGACCGACCTCGCCTGCTACCGCGCCGAATCGCCGCGCAAGCTGGTCGAGCTGCAGGAGCACGCCTGGGACCCCCTGCTTGGCTGGGCGAGGCGTCGGTTCGATGTCGACTTTCGGACGACATGCGGGCTGATCCACGTGTCGCAACCGGACGCGACGCACCACCAGCTCGCGCATGCGGTCGCGGCGCTCGATGCTTTCCGGCTGGCGGGCCTGGCGCCGCTGGTGACGATCGGTGGCTCGCTTCTGGCCGCGCTTGCAGTCCTCGAAGGCGCGATCAGCGCCGAGCAGGCGTGGGACTCCGTAACCGTCGACGACCGCTGGCAGCTCGATCAATGGGGCGCCGACGCCGAGGCGGAAGCGGTGCTCGAAGCCCGTCGGCGGGACTATTTCGCCGCGGCGCGTTTCCTGGAACTGCTGGCGGATTAGTTCTGCGGGCCGACGAGGTCGCGAACAAATGCAACCAAGCCCAGCTGCCGCCGCGATCTCAGGCGCTCGGCGGCAACGATGGTCCGGATTTCGGCGAGACAATTGCCGGGATCGTCGTTGACCAGAACATAGTCATATTCGGGCCAGTGGCTGATCTCCGACGCCGCCCGCTCCATGCGATCGGCGATGACTCCGTCGCTGTCCGTGCCGCGCACCTGCAGCCGCCGTTCGAGCTCATCCATCGACGGCGGCAGCAGGAAGATCCGCACCAGGTCTTCGCCCATCGCCGCATGGAGCTGCTGGGTACCTTGCCAGTCGATATCGAACAGGATGTCGCTGCCGGCCTTGAGCGCCGCCTTTACCGGCGCTTTCGGGGTTCCATAGCGGTGGCCGAACACCGGTGCCCACTCGACGAACTCCTCGGCTTCGATCAACCGGTCGAACTCGCCATCGTCGACGAAATGATAATCGACTCCGTCCACTTCTCCCGGCCGCATCGGCCGCGTTGTCGCCGAAACCGACATGATGATTTCCGGATCGGCGTCCATCAGCATCCGCGACAAGGTCGATTTACCGGCGCCCGACGGCGAGGAAAGGACGATCAGCAGACCGCGGCGGGATCGGCCAGCGGGCGGGTCGTCGGGCAGGTCCATAACCGTTCTTGCGATGGCGCCCGCCGCTTCGTCAAGGGTGGGTGCTGCGCTGCACAAATTATGACTTGAAATTGTGCTAAGCACCATTTATGTTGCACCGCAGCAAAAGGGAGTTTCCATGGTAGCCGATACGAACACTCCGGCCGAAGCCGTCGCCCAGGCGGCGGACACTCAGGCCGACGTTATCGCCGAGGTTTCCAAGGACGCCGCAAAGGCGGGTGAAAGCGCGGCCAAGCCGGCCCGCAAACCCGCGGTCAAGATCGGCCGCAAAGCCAAGGTCGTTCGGGCCAAGGCGCGCCGCAAGCCGGCGGCCCGGTCCAAGCCGCAGCCGACCCGCAACAAAAGGAACGATGAAATGACCAAGTTCGACCCGACCAACATTTTCGCCGGTTTCGGCGCATTCCCGGGCGCCAATGCGTTCGAGAAGCTGTTCGCCGAGGCTTCGGAGCGCGGTGAACAGGCCGTCAAGCGCTCGCGCAAGGCGGCTGAAGAGCTCGCCGAGATCTACCGCGGCAACATCGACGCGTTCGTCGAGGCCGGCAAGATCGCCGCCACCGGCGCCCAGTCGATCGGCCAGAACGTCGTCGCCAAGAGCCGCGACGGAATCGAGCAGGCGGCGAACACCGTCCGTTCGTTCACCGAGGCCAAGAGCCCGACCGAGCTTCTGCAGCTGCAGAGCGACTTCGCCCGCAGCGCGTTCGACCGTTTCGTCGAGGACAGCTCGGCGCTGACCGAGTCGGTCGTCAAGCTCGCCGGCGAGGCGATCCAGCCGATCTCGAACCGCGCCAGCGCGAACGTCGAGAAGCTCAACGAAATCGCTGCCTGACCACCCTCCTCCCCCTCCGGTCAGGCACCGCAGGCGGCCGCTTCTTAATGGAGCGGCCGCCTTTTTTCTGTCAGCCGGGCATCGCTGGCGGCTTGCAGCGCGTTCCGCCCATGCCATATTTGTGAGCGGGTTATGGACTGGCGAGTGATCACGATGGGCGATGGGCCGGGCCGAGGCGACGGTCTCGAGGATCTCGAGACGGGCGTCGCCACCCGCACCCGTCCGAAGACCAAGAAGCCGTCGAACTACAAGGTGCTGATGCTCAACGACGATTATACGCCGATGGAGTTCGTCGTCCTGGTGCTCCAGCGCTTTTTCTCGATGGGGATCGAGGATGCGACGCGGGTCATGCTTCAGGTCCACCAGCAAGGCGTCGCGGTCTGCGGGGTGTTCACCTACGAAGTCGCCGAGACCAAGGTCAGCCAGGTGATCGACTTCGCCCGCGAGAACCAGCACCCGCTGCAATGCACTCTCGAGAAGGCTTGAGCTGAGCCGCAGTTTGCGCGCGCGGCCTGCTTCGTTAAACCGCGCCGGTGGACAGTATCTGGATACAGGGCGGGAAGCGCCTGGAAGGCGCGATTCCGATCAGCGGCGCGAAGAATGCCGCGCTGACCCTGCTGCCGTGCGCCCTGCTCACCGACGAGCCGCTGATTCTCGGCAACTTGCCGCGGCTCGCCGATGTCGACAGCTTCGGCCACCTGCTCAACCAGCTCGGTGTTTCGACCAGCGTTGCCGGGGTGAAGAAGGGCGAGTTCGGGCGCCGGATGACGCTCCAGGCGAGCGATGTCGCGTCCACGGTTGCGCCCTATGACATGGTTCGCAAGATGCGCGCGTCGGTGCTGGTGCTGGGCCCGATGCTCGCCCGCGCCGGCGAGGCGACGGTATCGCTGCCGGGCGGCTGCGCGATCGGCGACCGGCCGATCGACCTCCACTTGCAGGCGCTCGAATGCCTCGGTGCCGACATCGAGCTCGCCGCCGGCTATGTGAAGGCCAGCGCGCCCAGGGGACGGATCGCCGGCGGCGACTTCAGCTTCCCGATGGTGTCGGTCGGAGCGACCGAAAACGCGGTGATGGCCGCCGTCCTGGCCGCCGGCCGATCGCAATTGTTCAACGCCGCCCGCGAGCCGGAGATCGTCGATCTATGCAACCTGCTGGTGGCGATGGGCGCCAGCATCGACGGCATCGGCTCGTCGCATCTGGTGATCGACGGTGTCGAAGGCCTCCACGGCACCAGCTACGACGTCATGCCCGATCGCATCGAGGCGGGCAGCTACGCCTGCGCAGCCGGAATCACCGGCGGCTCGATCGATCTCGTCGGCGCCAGGGCCGACGACATGCGCGCGACCCTGACCGCGCTGGCCCATGCCGGGCTGATGCTCGAGTTCCACGAGCGCGGGATCCGGGTCAGTGCCGATGGCCCGCTCAAGCCACTGGCTCTGTCGACCGCGCCATATCCCGGATTCGCGACCGACATGCAGGCGCAGTTCATGGCCATGTTGAGCCTCGCCCAGGGCGACAGTTTCCTCGAGGAGACGATCTTCGAAAACCGCTACATGCACGTGCCGGAGCTTCGGCGGATGGGCGCCGAGATCGAGATCCACAGCCGCTCGGCGATCGTCCATGGCGTCGACAAGCTCACCGGCGCCGAGGTCATGGCGACCGATCTCAGGGCGTCAATGAGCCTGATCCTCGCGGGGCTTGCCGCCGAGGGCGAAACCCAGGTGCTGCGGGTCTATCATCTCGACCGCGGCTACGAGCGGCTTGAGGAGAAGCTGTCCGGCGTCGGGGCGACGATCGAGCGGCGAAGCTCGGGCTAGCTGACCAGCCTCAGGCCGGCGATCGCGGCGACGATGACCAGGATCAGCAGCAGCCGAACCAGCGAGGCCGGCTCGCCAAACCACAGCAGTCCGACGGCGACCGTGCCGACGGCGCCGATCCCGCCCCACACAGCATAAGCCGTGCCCATCGGGATAGACCGCGACGCCAGCTCGAGCAGCGCCATGCTGATCGCCACCGAGACCAGGAAGGCGAGAGTCCACGGCCAGTTTCGAAACCCGTCGACGAACCGGAGCGAAGTCGTGAACCCGATCTCGAAAAGGCCGCCGAGAATCAGCCACAGCCAGGGCATGCAGGTTCCTTTCGACTGGACGCGTCGCAATCGCGCGGTACCTTCACCAAATGGCTGAGCGGAGAAAAATCGGCAACCGGATTGCGCCGCTGCACTTCCTGTTGTTCGCGGTCGTGGGCGTCGTCGCGGTCGGAATCTTCTGGCTCGACCTTCACGAAATCCGCCGAGCGATCATGATCGGCTTCGACGTCGCGGCGGTGCTCTTCCTCGTCTCCGTGTCGCCATTGCTCGGGACTCGCGAAGGGGCGGCGATCCGCGCCCACGCGCGAGAGAATGACGCGAACCGGGCGGTGCTGCTGGCAATTACGTTTGTGGTGATGGTGGTGTTGTTAGTCGCGATTGCCACCGAGTCGCTCAAACATTCGCCCGAGCCGTTCACCCGAATTCTGATCGTCGTCACGCTGGCGATCGCCTGGGTGTTCAGCAACACGGTCTATGCGCTGCATTACGCCCACCTCGCCTATGGCGACGAGCTGCAGTGCAAGGGGCTGAGCTTTCCCGGCACCAACGAGCCGCTCTACTGGGACTTCGTCTATTTCGCCTTTACCCTCGGGATGACGTTCCAGACGTCCGACGTCACCATCAGCGACCAGCGGATCAGGCGGGTCGTGACGCTGCACTGCCTCGCTGCCTTTGTCTTCAACATCGGCGTGCTGGCTTTCACCATCAACGTGCTCGGCGGTTAGGTCGCCGCTTCCAGGGTCGGGCTTGCCTCCTCCGGCCGCCGGGCGGCGAGGATGCAGCCGGCAACGATCAGCGCTGCGCCGGCGAGCGTGAACGGCGACACCCGCTCGTCGAAGAACATCCAGCCGAACAGCGCGGCCCACAGGAAAGCGGTATATTCGGTCGCCGCGAGATAGCTCGCCTCGGCGCGGGCATAGGCCCAGGACAGCAGCAGCATCGAGGTGATGGCCAGCACAGCGGCGAGGAGCAGCGCAGGCCAGGTCGCCGCGGGCGGAACCGCGATCCCGACGAACGGCAGCAGCGCCAGCAACGCAATGGTGACGATGACGCTCTGGAAGAAGGTGATTTCGAGCGGATCGGCGACCAGCGCCTGCTGGCGCATGATGATGATGTTGAGCGCGTACAGCACGGCCGAGATAAGGATCGCGACGCTGCCGATCAGCGCGTCGCGGCCGAGGTCCGCCTGCGCCTGGCCGACGAAGATGACCACTACGCCGGCAAAGGCGACCAGCGATGCGGCGACGGTCTTGCCGCCGATCGTCTCCTTGAGCAGCAGCGATGCGAGGTAGAGGGCGATCAGCGGCGCGATGAATGCCAGGGCGATGGCCTGGGCGAGCGGCACCCGGGCCAGCCCCCAGAAAAAAAGGAACCCCATCGCGGTCGACAGGATGCCGCGGGCGAGATGGATCTTCATTGTCGACAAGCTCGGCCAGCCGCGGCGCCGCGGAAGGTAGAGCAGGCCGGAAAGGCCGATCCCGATGAGATTGCGCCAGAACATGGTGGTGATCGTGCCGATGGCCAGGACCAGGCCCTTCATCACCGCATCCATGCCCGAAAACAGGGCGATGCCCAGCACACCGACGATGAAGGCGATGGCTGGCGGATGGCGGACGGCAGGCATGGATCGGCCTTAGCGAAGCCGGCGGCGAACGCCAGCCGGGCGCCTCAGCCTAGCGCAGCACCATATAATCGCCGCGCATCTGCACCTCGCCCATCCGCGACAGATAGGACTGGCCGAGCAGCGACAGGTCGCCGCCCTGGAGAACGGCTCCGGAAACGTCCTCGACTGTCTTCCCATCGACTTCGATGGTGTCGATGGTGACCAGCTTGCCGCGAACCGGCCCGGCCGCGCCTTCCCCGACATATTCGAATTCGGAAGGCGAGAAAGCAAGCCCGACTCGCCGCGCGTCCTCTTCGGTCAGTGCGACGCCGGTCGCGCCGGTGTCGACGATGAAGTGGACGAGCTCGCCGTTGACCTTCGCATCGACGTAGAAATGGCCGTTGGCCTCGCGCTCGAGCACGGTTTCGCGCGGCTCGCCGGTCTCGGCGACAACGGCTTTCGACTGCTGGTCGCCGGACGGCCAGGCAAGGCCGATGGCGACGCCCGCGGCGACCACGAAGAGAAGCGGCTTTATCATCGAGAGCAAGGCTAGCGCCGACTGGTCAGCAATTCCTTAAAGCGGGGACGCGCGCCCTATTCGGCCGCGTCGAGCGCGGCCTCCTGCTCCGCCGCGGCGTCGATTTCGGCCGCCTTCGCCTCGACCAGCCTGACGATATGGTCGATCATCTCATCATCCTTGACGTGGTGGTCGGTGACTCCGGACAGATAGACCATGTGCGTGCCGTTGCCGCCGCCGGTGATGCCGATGTCGGTCTCGCGCGCCTCGCCGGGGCCATTGACGACGCAGCCGAGCACCGACAGCGACATCGGCGTCTTGATGTGCTGCAACCGGTCCTCGAGCGTTTCGACGGTGCGGATGACGTCGAAGCCCTGGCGAGCGCAGCTCGGACAGGAGACGACCCGCACTCCGCGGCTTCGGATGCCGAGGCCCTTGAGGATCTCATAGCCGACCCGGACTTCCTCTTCCGGTTCCGCAGACAGCGAGACGCGGATGGTGTCGCCGATCCCGGCCCACAACAGCGAGCCGATTCCGATCGAGGATTTGACGGTGCCGCCGATCAACCCACCGGCTTCGGTGATACCGAGATGAAGCGGGCAATCCACCGCTTCGGCCAGCTGCTGGTAGGCGGCGACGGCGAGGAACACATCGCTGGCCTTCACCGCGACCTTGTAATCGCGAAAGCCGTGGTCCTCGAGGATCCGGATATGGTCGAGCGCGCTTTCGACCAGGGCCTCGGGGCAGGGCTCGCCATATTTTTCGAGCAGATCCTTCTCCAGGCTTCCGGCATTGACCCCGATGCGGATTGCGCAGCCATTGGCGCGGGCCGCGGCGATCACTTCGCGGACTCGCTCCTCCGAGCCGATGTTGCCAGGGTTGATCCGCAGGCAGGCGGCACCGGCGTCGGCCGCCTCGAGCGCGCGCTTGTAGTGGAAATGGATGTCGGCGACGATCGGCACCCGCGCCTCTCGGACAATCTGCTTGAGCGCCGCGGTGCTGTCGCGGTCGGGGCACGACACGCGGATGATGTCGGCGCCCGCTTCCTCGCAGCGGCGGATCTGGTCGATCGTCGCCTTGGCGTTGGAGGTCGGCGTATTGGTCATGGTCTGGACGCTGACCGGCGCGTCCCCGCCGACAGGGACGGAGCCGACCATGATCTGCCGCGACGTGCGCCGCTCGATGTCTCGCCAGGGACGGATGGACATGGACCCGCATATAGGGCCTGCGCCCATGTCCCGCAAAGGCACGAACTGAAGAGTCGCCGGGATTATGCAGAGATGATAAGGAAATAGGTTCGGTCTCGGGGGAGACGAATGAACAAGTGGGCTCGGCCATTTGAATGGAATCGGACTTCGGCGGCGTCCGCCGGAGGACGGGACACGCACCCGGCGACCCAATATTTCGCATTCCTTAGCTACAGCCATCAGGACAAGGCCGATGCCGACTGGCTACATTCGCAGCTGGAACGCTTTCAGGTTCCGTCGACGCTCGCCGGCAAGTTGACTTCCAACGGCGTGATCCCAAGCCGGCTGACGCCGATTTTCCGCGATCGTCACGAGCTCGCCGCATCGCACGACCTCGGCAGCGAGATTCGCGAGGCGCTTGAGGGGTCGCATTGCCTGATCGTCCTCTGCTCGCCCGCGGCCGCCGCTTCGCAATGGACCAACGCCGAGATCGAGCTGTTCAAGCGTCTACACCCCGACGGCTGCGTCATCGCCGCGATCGTCAGCGGCGAGCCATTCGCGAGCGCGATCAAGGGCCGCGAAAAGCAGGAGTGCCTGCCCCCGGCGCTGCGCCAGAAATACGATCGCCGCGGGCGCCCGACCGGCAAGCCGACGGAGCCGCTCGCCGCCGACCTCCGGGAGAGCGGCGACGGCCGACGCCTCGGATTCCTAAAGATCGTCGCCGGGCTGCTCGGGATCGGTCTCGATGACCTCGTCCAGCGGGATCAGCTGAGGCGGCAACGCCGCCTGGCGACCATCACGGCCGCCTCCCTGGCCGGCATGATCGTCGCAATCGTCCTCGCCGTGATAGCCGTCAACGCCCGCGACGCCGCCCGCGACCAGCGCCGCGAGGCGGAGGGATTGGTCGCCTTCATGCTTGGAGATTTGCGCGAGAAACTTGAGCCTATCGGCCGCCTCGACGCGCTGGACGGGGTCGGTTCAAAAGTCCTCGCCTACTATAGCAAGCAAGATGCGTCGGAGCTTTCCGACGCGGCACTCTTGCAGCGGTCGCGAGCGCTCAACTTGTCCGCCGAAGTGGCTTATCTTCGCGGCGACCTGGACACGGCCCAACGCCTGTATGGCGAAGCGATCGACGGAACGGCGGAGGCCATTCGCAGGAAACCCGACGACCCGAAACGCCTGTTCGATCACGCCCAGAATGTCTTCTGGGCTGCAGACATTGGCAGGCAGCGCGGTCAGTTGGCCGAAGCCGAGGCGGGGATGCGCGAGTACAAGCGCCTGGGCGACGAGATGGTCGCGATCGAGCCCAACAACATGAAGTGGCGCATGGAGCAGCAGAGCGCCGACTTCAATTTGGGCATCATGCTACTCGAGCGGCGCAAGTTCGCCGAGGCGATCGACCAGTTCACCCGGTCGAGGGCGACGATGGAAGCGCTAGCGACCGCCGACCCGCGCAACGCCGATTACCAAATCGCCGTTACGGAATCCCAAACCTGGCTTGCTGAAGCCCAGACATTTGTCGGCCGGCTCGCTCAGGCCACGGCCACGCGCGAAAGCCTGGCGGCGTCGCTCCGGCGGCTGCTCGATCGGACGGGCAACGTGGTCTACCGCCAAAAGCTGGTTCCGGCGGAACGATACCTGGCCGAGCTGTATCAATATCGCGGAGACACGGATCGGGCGCTGGCGCACTTTCGCGCGGCAGTCGAAAATTCCGAGGCGCTGATCGCCCATGAGCCCGACAACAGCCGCTGGAAATATTTTTCGGCCCGGGCTCGGCTCAACCTTGCCGGCATGTACCTCGTGACCGGGCAGCGACGCGAAGCCGCGCGGGAGGCGGTAACCGGATGCAACGCCACCGCCAACCTCCTTGCGACGGACCCGAGCGTTCAGGTGTGGCGAGCCAATATGCGTGAATGCTGGGAAATGCGCGCGCGGCTGAGCCTTGCCGCCGGCGACGCTGGCCAGGCCCTGTCCTACTCGGAGCGGGCGGTGCAGCTGGCGAGGGCGGTTCGGTCAACCGATCCCGTCGATGACAGATATGCGCTCGCGCAATCGTACCGCCTGCTTGGCGATAGTCGGCAATTACTGGGTGATGGGCGCGGCGCTCAGGCGGCGTGGGAAGCCGGCTTGGCGACGTTGCCGGCCGGCGTGCCGGAAAAGCCCAGCGAAATGGCCGAGCGGGCGACGCTTCTCAAACGCCTCGACCGAGCCGCCGACGCGAGGATGTTATACAGCCGATTGACGGCAATGGGGTATCAACAGGAAGAGATCAGGAGTTGAGCATGGACGAAGAAAGCTTTCAGCATCTAGCCATCACCGTCACGCCGTTGCCCGGAACTGGGACCGGCAACGATATCGAATGCAACATTGTTGGAACCAATGTTGTCGACGATGCCATTTTTCTGCCAAATAGCGGAAATTATGAGATAACTTTCGCCATTCCTGAAGACGTGAACGTGGAATGGAAGCAAAGTGATCCGTTCTGCGCGAGGCTCAAGAAGTGCCCCCGTAAGGGCGCAAAGTCGCATCCGCTGATGGAGGTAAAGTCCGGTTCCGTTGGACCGAAAGCTTTCGTCGTGCAGGCCAAGGAAGATCCCGGACCCATATCACACGTGTTCCACTACAGGCTCAACTTCGCCGGTGGGGCGACCTGCGATCCGATCATCATTCGTGACTGACGGCGTTGAGCCGATCTGGTGAACCTGCCAACCGCTGACCTGAGGCTGACGGCCAGGGCCGGCTCAACGGCATCCACGCCCGACCACCCGCCGCGCCTGCCATTCGTGCTCAGCGTCGGGGTCACGGGCCATCGCAAGGGGGCGCTTCCGGCCGAGGCGTGCGCCGACCTCGAGGAGCGCATCCGAAGCGCTCTGACGCTGGTCATAGACGGCGCCGCCGCGGTCCACGCGCAGGAAGCGCTTTTCTATACCGACGATCCGCTGCGGCTGCTGTTCATCTCGCCGCTGGCCGACGGCGCCGACCAGATCGCCGCCCGGGTCGCGGTCGAGCTCGGCTTCGAGCTGCACGTCGTGCTTCCGTTCGCCAGGGTGGTCTACCGCCGCGAGCTTGCCGACGACGCCTCGCGCTCGGCGTTCGACGAGCTTCTCGGCAAGGCGTCGTGCGTCCTCGAGCTTCCAGGCGAGCACGAGCAACCGATCGACGCCTATGTGATGACCGGGCGGGCGACCATCGCCCATTGCGACCTGCTGATGGCGGTCTGGGATGGCCTTCCGCCGCGCGGCCGCGGCGGCACCGGCGAGGTTGTCGAGCTGGCGGTGGTCAACGGCACGCCGGTGCTCCACGTGCCGGTCGACGAGCGCGAGCCGGCGCGCCTGCTGTGGAGCGCGTTCGACCCCGCCGTGGTCACGCAACGGGTCGAAAAAACCACCGAGCGGCCGCTCGACGACATGCATTTGGCGCTGCTCCTGACGGCTCTGTTCGCGCCGCCCGCCGACGAGCAGGAACGACGCTTCCTGGCGCTCTTCGCCAACGAGCGTATCAAGCGGATCCGCGCCAGGATCGAATATCCCCTGCTCCTGGCGATCGCCGGAGTCGCCCGATTCAACCCGCGCCGGATGAGCGAGTCCGCCTACAATGAGGACATTCGCGCCGAGTGGGTCCGCTTTCGGCAGAATTGCGCGGAGGCCAATCAGGTCCAGGCGCCGCTCGATCTGCTCGAAGGCGCTTATTCGTGGAGCGATAACCTCGCCACCCGCTTCGCCCAGACCTACCGCAGCGGCCATATCTTCAATTTCGTTCTCGGCGGCCTTGCCGTCTGCGTCGGCCTCGCCGCCAACGCCCTCAACTGGGCGTTGTTCGAGTTCGCGCTCATCGAGGCGATCATTTCCGCCGGGATCATCCTCAACACGCGCATCGGCGTGAAAAACGAATGGCATCGCCGCTGGCTCGATTATCGCCAGCTCGCCGAGCGGTTGCGGCCGATGCGAAGCCTGAAGCTGCTCGGCCTGGCCGCGCCCGACCCGCCGGGAAGCGCGAGCAACCCGGTGCCGCGGCGGTGGATCGAATGGTATGCGACCGGCGTCTGGCGGGCGCTGGGTTGTCCGGCCGGGTCGATTGACGGCCGCCAAGCGGCCGAGCTGTCGCGCGCCGTCGGGGCGTTCGAGATCGGGCCTCAGGTTGCCTATCATGAGCGCCATTCGCATCAGATAGAACTTCTCGACCGCCGGCTCGAGCGAATCGCTGGATTCTTCTTCATCGCCACCATCCTTGTGGCCGTAACCGTGCTGATCGGGCTTCGCGTCGCGCCCGAACTGACCAATCGCTACGATGCATGGTTCACCTTGTTCGAAGCCGGTTTCCCCGCCCTGGGAACGGCCGTTTTCGGAATTCGCTTCCAGGGCGATTTCGGTGGCAGCGCCATCCGCTCGCAGGCGACCGCCAACGCGCTTCGCCAGATCGAGGCGGAGCTCGCCGAAGGGGCCGCCCTCGGCCGCGCCGCCGACCTCACCGAGCAGGCGGCAAGGATCATGTACAGCGACCTCGACGAATGGCGGCTGATCAACCAGCAGCAGGACCTGGACCTGGTCTAGCCGGCTTTCGGCGGCCGGCCCCGCTGGCGCGGCTGCGGCGCTTTGAGCTTCACCCCGCGCGCCGCGAGGGCTTCGCGCAGCAGCACCTCAATCTCGGCATTGACGCTGCGCAGGTCGGCGGCGGCGCAGCGCTCGACCGCCGCCCACAAGGCCGGGTCGACGCGTAACGGATACGCCTTGCGCTCGCCGCCGGCAGCCACGTTACTGGTAGAGCGTGCCGGCGTTGACGACCGGTTGCGTGTCGCGCTCGGAGCACAAGACCACCATCAGGTTCGACACCATCGCCGCGCGCCGCTCGTCGTCGAGCTCGACGACCTGCTTCTCGGACAATGCGTCGAGCGCCATCTCAACCATTCCGACCGCGCCGTGAACGAGGGTCTGGCGCGCCGCGACGACCGCCTGCGCCTGCTGCCGCCGGAGCATCGCCTGGGCGATCTCCTGTGCATAAGCGAGGTGCATGATCCGGCACTCGTCGATGGTGATGCCGGCGCCGGCTACGCGGTCCTGGAGCTCGGCCTCGAGATCGGCATTGACTACGTCGGCGTCGCCGCGAAGCGTCACTTCTTTGTGCTCGATGTCGTCATAGGGATATTTCGAGCCGATCGTCCGCACCGCGCTTTCGATCTGCACCTTGATGAACTCCTGGTAGTCGACGACGTCGAACAGTGCCTGGGCGGTGTCGGTGACCCGCCAGACGACGTTGGCGGCGATCTCGATCGGGTTGCCGCGCAGGTCGTTGACCTTGATCCGGTCGGAAGTGAAATTGTGGATCCGGATCGAGACCTTCGGATGGCCCATCCACGGCCAGATCCAGCGCAAGCCGGTCGAGCGGTCGGTCCCGCGATAGTCGCCGAACAAGGTGATGACCGCCGCCTGGTTCGGCTGCAGCATGTAGAACCCGCAGGCGACCAGGAGCATCAGTAAGAACCCGCCGCCGGTCATCACGACAGTCGGCAGGTTGTTCACATCCTGCACCAGCCGGGCGACACCCCAAATCATCACGACAATGCTGGCCAGCAGCACGACAAGCATCGGATAGCCGGACAGCGTCGATGCCGGCCGCTCCTTGCTGACGTTCAGCGCCATCTGGTTCCCTGTTGCCACGATTACCTCCCTTTATTTGATATCACTTTAATATCAATCGGCGGTTGGCTGAGTCAATCGAAATCGGCCGAGAGCCCTTCCCTTCGTCGCCGCGCCTGTCCAAAGCTGCCAGCATGGCGAAGCGCGACTGGAAGCTGGTGATCCACGGCGGCGCCGGGGCGATGCGTCCGACGCACGGCGATCCCGACCACGAGCAGCGCGCCCGGAAGGGGCTGCGCGATTCGCTAGAGTCGGGCGCCGCCATTCTCGAAACCGGTGGCAGCGCCCTCGACGCGGTCGAAGCCGCGGTCCGGGTGCTAGAGGAGGAACCCTGCTTCAATGCCGGCCGCGGCAGCGCGCTCGCCAGCGATGGGCAAGTCGAGCTCGACGCGGCAATCATGGACGGCCGCACGCGGCGCGCCGGAGCCGTCGCCGGGGTCCGGACGACCCGCGCTCCGGTCAGCCTGGCGCGGACCTTGCTGGAGCGGGGCCCGCATGTCTTCCTTTCGTTCGACGGCGCCGACGAGTTCGCCCGGGCGGCCGGCCTCGATCAGGTCGACAACGCCTGGTTCGTAACCGCCGAGCGCCGGCGCCAGCTCGACGAGCTGCTGGCCGGCGGCGGCTTCGACACCGAGGTCAAGTACGGAACGGTCGGGGCGGTCGCGGTCGACCGGGCGGGCCATGTCGCCGCGGCAACGTCGACCGGCGGCCTGACCGCCCAGCAGCGCGGCCGGATCGGCGACTGCCCGGTGATCGGCGCCGGCACCTATGCCGACGACCGGTCGGCGGCGGGGTCGGCGACGGGCTCGGGGGAATATTTCATACGTGCAGTCGCCGGCCACCAGCTCGCCGAGCGAGTGCGGATCGGCGGCCAGAGCTTGCAGGACGCGCTCGACTCGGTCCTCGCGGACATCGCCCAGCTCGGCGGCAAAGGCGGGCTGATCGCGGTTTCGCCCGACGGCGATGCGGCGTTGGGATTCACGACGCGCGCAATGTACCGGGGAGTCGCCGACCCCGGATCTCGGACGGTGGCGATCTACGCCGATGAAGAGGACCGATAGGGGAGCGCCTCGCCCAGCCACTCGACCTCCTGGGCGACCGCAGTCCGCTCCTGCGCAAGGAACTCGGCGACCGCCTGTCGGAAGCCGGGATCGGGTATGAAGTGCACCGAGCTGGTGATCACCGGCTCATAGCCGCGGCCGAGCTTGTGCTCGCCCTGCGCGCCGGCCTGGACCGAGGCCAGCCCCAACCCGATCGCCCATTCGATCGCCTGGTAATAACTGAGCTCGAAATGGAGGAAACGGACCTCGTCGGTAGTGCCCCAATAGCGGCCGTAGAGCGCATCGGGGCCGACCACGTTGAGCGCGCCTGCGATCGGCGCTCCGTCGCGGCAGGCGAGGAACAGCAGCAGCTCGTCACCCATCGCTTCCCCGATCCGGTCGAAGAAGTCGCGGGTCAGATAGGGTTGCCCCCATTTGCGGCTGCCAGTGTCCTGATAGAATCGCCACATCGCGTCCCATTCGGCCTTGCCGATCTCTGCGCCGCGCAGGGACCGGAACTCGAGCCCCTCGCGCGCCACCGCGCGTTCCTTGCGGATCGCCTTGCGCTTGCGGCTGGTGAGGCTGGCGAGGAAATCGTCGAAGTCGCGATAGCCGCGGTTGAACCAATGATATTGGACGCCGTGGCGGACCAGCCAGCCACGCCGCTCGGCTTCGGCCACGCCCGCCGAATCAATGAAGGTGATGTGGGCCGACGACAGGCCGTTCTGGATCGTCACCGCCTCGAGCGCGGCCAGCAGCTGCTGTGGGCGATGCCCGAGCAACCGCGGCCCCGGCACCGGCGTGAACGGCACCGCGACCTGCAGCTTGGGATAATATGTCCCGCCGACCCGCTCCAGAGCGTCCGCCCAGCCGTGGTCGAACACATATTCGCCCTGGCTGTGGCTCTTGAGGTAGGCGGGAGCGGCGGCGACAAGCGAACCGCCATCCCCCTCGATGATGATTGGCGCCGGCGTCCAACCCGTGCCGGGTCCGACGCTGCCCGACTCCTCCAGGGCGGAGAGGAAAGCATGGCTGACGAACGGGTGCGATCCGGCGATCCGGTCCCACTCCCCGGGATCGAGCGCGCTGATTCCCGGCGCGATCCGGGCCAGCACCTCATTTTCGCGGTCGGCCATACGCCCTTATGGGTACGGCGGGCCTGTTGAACTAGGGCTTCACCGCGACGATTGCGTCGACTTCGACGGCGACACCGAGCGGGAGCACCGCGACCCCGACCGCGCTGCGCGCATGCCGTCCCGCTTCCCCGAAAACGTCCTGCATCAGCTCCGAAGCGCCGTTCGCAACCTTTGGCTGGTCGGTGAAGGCGGGCGCGCTGTTGACGAATACGCCAAGCTTGACGACCTGCTCGACCCGATCGAGCGAGCCGAGCGCCGCCTTCATCTGAGCGAGCAGCATCACGCCGCAGCGGCGGGCCGCCGCCAGGCCGGCATCGAGATCCATGTCTTCGCCAAGCCGACCTGTGATCAGGCTTCCGTCCTCGGCGAAGCTGATCTGGCCGGAAATGTGCAGGAGTCCCCCGGTTTCGACGGCGGGAACGTAAGCGGCGACGGGCGCCGCCGGCTGCGGAAGGGTGATGCCGAGTTCGGCGAGACGCTGATCGATGCTCATGGGTGCGGCTCCAAGCACCGGCACCGGTTGGAATCAACCCTCGCGTTCGACCGTAAACCCGGCCCAGCTCTGGCTCGTCGGCATCAGCTCGATCGTATTGATGTTCAGATGCGGCGGCAGGTTCGCCAGCCACCAAAACAGCTCCCCGAAGTCCTCGGCGGTCATCGGGTTCGCATCCGCATAGAGCTTGTCGGATGCTTCCTTATCGCCCCCTGTGCGAACGATCGTGAATTCGGTTTCAGCCATTCCCGGCTCGATCGAGGTCACCCGGACTCCCGTTCCCGCAAGGTCGCATCGAAGATCTAGCGAGAATTGGCGGACGAACGCCTTGGTGCCGGCGTACACGGCGCCACCCTTATACGGGTAGGTCGCTGCCACCGAGGACACGTTGATGATCTGGCCCCTGCGCTCGATCAGCCGGGGGAGAAGTGCCCGGGTTAGGGCGACCAGGCCGGTCACATTCGTGTCGATTACCTGCTCGATTCGCTTCCAGTCGGTCTCCGGCAGCGGGTCGGTTGGAGGGGCTAGGCCGGCATTGTTCAGCAGCAAGTCGATCTCGCCCCAGGGAGCGGACAGTTTCGCCAGGTCCTCGAGCGCTTCGAAGTCGCGCATGTCGACCTCGAGCGGCAGAAACGCCTCGCCAAGCTCTTCCTGGAGTTGGCGCAGGCGCTCCCCCCTGCGGCCCGTGCCGATCACTCGCCACCCACCGTTTGCAAATTGCCGCGCCGCCGCCTGGCCAAAACCCGCGGTTGCTCCGGTGATCAGGATCGTCTTCGTCACTTCTGTTCCTCGAGTTCGATTCGGGCGGCGACCAGCGCGTTCGGGCTAATATTCATCGCTTCGGCAACCGCAACGAGATCCGGCTCGTGCGCCTCCAGGAACCGGATCAGCGCGGCAAGCAGGACCGGGTCGGCCGCCTGCGCGCGAAGCTCATCTGTCCCGATTCCGGTCAGGTCAAGGAACCGTCGCGCCCGCCGTTCGTCGGAAATGGCGATGGCGAGCGCGTGCAGGGCCAGGGCCTGTGGGTCGGTTGGCGTCGGGGCAGCCATCGCCTAAGCTCGCCGAAGCAATATTGGGGTAGAGAATTTGGCCAAGATTCTGATCGTCGAGGACAATGCGCTGAACGTCAAATTGTTCTGCGACCTCCTCGCCGCCCACGGCCACGACGCCCGGCCGGTGACCGACGGCCGCTACGCGCTCGATAAGGCGAAGGAGTTCCAGCCGGACCTGGTGATCACCGACATCCAGCTTCCGCACGTCACCGGGCTCGACCTCATCCGGATGATCCGCGACGACGAGCAGCTGAAGGACGTTCCGATCATGGCGGTTACCGCTTATGCCGCGGCTCCGGACGAGGAACGGATCCGCTCGGCCGGCGCGCAGGCCTATGTTTCGAAACCGATCTCGGTCGCGAAATTTGTCGCCCAGGTAAACGAGCTGCTCGGAATTGAGGCCAGCGAGCGCAAAGCGCCGGCGGCTATTTGATCTTGGCTTCCTTGAACTCGACGTGCTTGCGCGCGACCGGGTCGTACTTGCGGAAGCTCAGCTTCTCGGTCTGCGTGCGCGGGTTCTTCTTGGTCACGTAGAAGAAGCCGGTATCGGCGCTGCTGACGAGCTTGATCTTGACGGTTGCCGGCTTGGCCATCGGACAGGTCCTGCTTGAAACAAAGAGAGCGGCCGCCATGGCGCCGCTCGACGCGCCGCCCAATGGCTTCCGGGGCCTTTTTTGTCAAGGGACGCAGGCTTGTAACGCGGTCTTAACCAGATTCGGCGAATCTCCGTTCAACGGAGGCCGAACCATGGCGGACAAGATCGGACCAGTGCGGAACCAGATCGGCGAGCGAATCGCCGATTTCAGCAGCCGCGCCGAGCGCCTGTCGCCGCTGGACATTCATGCCCGCATGGACGCCATCCGGCAGATCGCTGCCGACAACGGCTTTGATGCGCTCGAAGCACTGATGCACCGGTCGGCGCAGCTTGCGCTCCTGCCCGGGCATCGGGTCGCGACTCGCTGCTGCCTCGAACATCTCGACGAGGCGCTGCAAAGCGAATCGCGGGACGATTGCACCGCGATCCTCGCGGCGCTCGCCGTCAGGCTCCACTAAGCTGCGAAGAAACCGGTCGCTCGCAGGGTTCGTTACGGTCCCATGCGTGCTTTCTCGCAGCTGCTCGACGACCTCGTCTACACGCGCTCGCGCAACACCAAGCTCAGACTGATCGGCGACTATCTCAAGGCGACGCCCGACCCCGACCGCGGAGTCGCCCTCGCCGCTCTGACCGGCTCGCTCAGCATTCCTGCGGTCAAGGGCGCCGCAATCCGCGCCATCGCCGAGGAGCGGGTCGACCCCGTGCTGCTCTACATGAGCCGCGACTATGTCGGCGACATGGCCGAGACCGTGTCGCTGCTCTGGCCGACGCCGGGCGGCGAGCCGGAGATGGACGATGGCACCGTGTCGATTTCGGCCGCGGTCGAGCGGCTGGCCAGTGCCGGCCGAGTCAGCGCACCGCGAGTGCTCGCCGAAATGCTCGACCATCTCGACGCTTCGGGCCGCTTCGCAATTCTCAAGCTGGCGACCGGCAACCTACGGATCGGAATCTCGGCGCGGCTCGCCAAGCAGGCCTTCGCCAACGCCTTCGAGCTCAACGTCGATGCCGTCGAGGAAGTCTGGCACGGACTGCAGCCGCCTTATCCGCAGCTGTTCGATTGGGCCGAAAGGCGCGGCCCGCAGCCGATGCCGGTCGACCTGCCGGTGTTCCGCCCGTTCATGCTCGCCCACCCGCTCGAGGACACGGTCGTGTCGCTCGAGGATTATGCGGCCGAATGGAAGTGGGACGGAATCCGCGTCCAGCTGGTGCGGACGGCGGGCCAGACCCGGCTCTATAGTCGCACCGGCGACGATATTTCCGCAAGCTTCCCGGAGATTGCCTCGACCTTCGAAAGCGAAGGGGTGCTCGACGGCGAGCTGCTGGTGCGCGGCTCAGACCAGGGCAGCGCCGACCTTCACGGCGGCGCCGCGGCAAGCTTCAACGCGCTTCAGCAACGGCTGGGCCGCAGAGCCGTCAGCGCCAAGATGCAGGCCGACTATCCGGCCTTCGTCCGGCTTTACGACATATTGTTCGACGGCCGGGAGGATGTCCGCGGGCTGCCGTGGGTCGACCGCCGGCTGCGGCTGGAAGGCTTCGTCCCCAAGCTCGACCCCGAACGGTTCGACCTGTCGACTCTCATCGAAGCGCGCGATTTCGACGAGCTGTCGGACATCCGTACGGGCGCCCGCGACGCCGCGATCGAGGGCGTCGTGCTCAAGCGGCGCGACAGCCCATATGTTCCCGGCCGCCGCGCCGGCCTGTGGTACAAATGGAAGCGCGATCCGCTGACCGCCGATTGCGTGCTAATGTACGCGCAGCGCGGGTCGGGCAAGCGGTCGAGCTTCTACTCCGATTATACGTTCGGCTGCTGGGCCGAGGACGGCCAGTTGCTGCCGGTCGGCAAGGCTTACTTCGGCTTCACCGACGAGGAACTGCGCTGGATCGACCGGTGGGTGCGCAACCATACCGTCGACCGCTTCGGCCCGGTCCGCGAGGTCGAAAAGAGCCTGGTGCTCGAGGTCGCGTTCGATTCGATCCATTCGAGCAGCCGACACAAGTCGGGCCTCGCAATGCGATTCCCGCGAATCAGCCGAATCCGCACCGACAAGCCGGCGGCGGAAGCGGACCGGATCGCGACCTTGCAGGCGATGGCGACTTGAATGGCCTTCGCGCGGCGTTACGGTCGCGCGGCTGAGGGGGACTGCCAGAATGTTCAGGCTATCGATCGCCGTCGCCGCGCTGCTGACGAGCGCCGCCGCGTCCGCGCAAACCTATGCGATCCAGGCCGGGCGCCTGATCGTCGATGCGGCACAGCCCGAGCGCGGAGCCTCGACCGTCATCGTCGAGAACGGTCGGATCACACGGATCGAGGACGGTTTCGTCGCCCCGACCGGTGCAATCGTCGTCGACCAGCGCAACCGCACGGTCATGCCGGGCCTGATCGACTCCCATGTCCACCTTACCGGCGACCCGGGCACACCCTTCTGGCGTGAGGCGATCGACCCGCCGGAGCTGGCCGCGGTGGTCGGGGTCAAGAACGCGCTGCTCACCGCCCGCGCCGGCTTCACCACCGTTCGCGACCTCGGTGCCGCAGGCAATTCGAGCTTCGCGCTTCGCGACGCCATCCGCGACGGCATCGTGCCCGGCCCGCGAATCCTTGCGTCGGGCGGGGCGCTGTCGATCGTCGGCGGTCACGGCGACGTCAGCGGCTTCCGTCCCGAGGTCAACGCAGTCCTCGATCCGGGCGGGACGTGCACCGGCGCCGACCAGTGCGCTGAGCGGGTTCGCGAATGGGCCAAGCGCGGCTCGGACGTGATCAAGATCACTGCCACCGGCGGCGTTCTGAGCCAGCAGGGCCGCGGGCTCGAGGGGCATTTCGAGCCGGCCGAGATTCGCGCGATCACCACCACCGCTCACCGGCTCGGACTGAAGGTCGCCGCCCATGCCCACGGCGCCCGCGGGATCGAGGACGCGGCACGGGCCGGCGTCGATTCGATCGATCACGGCACGTTCGCCGACTCAGCAGCGTTGCAGGCGATCAAGGCCAACGGCACCTGGTACGTGCCGACGCTGATGGCCTTTACCGGGGTTCGCGATCGAATCGGCAAGAACATCTACACGCCGGTGGTCGAGGCCAAGGCGCGTGAGGCTTTGACCCAATGGGGCGTCGGTCTGACGGCCGCCCATCGCGCCGGCGTCAAAATCGCCTTCGGCACCGATTCGGGAGTCTTCGAGCACGGCCGCAACGCCGAGGAGGCTGAGCTGATGGTGCGACTCGGCGGAATGACTCCGCGAGAAGCGATGATTGCCGCCACCACCGGCGCCGCCGAATTGCTTGGGCTTTCGAGCGAAACCGGAACGCTCGAGCCGGGCAAGTCGGCCGACCTTATCGCCGTCGACGGCGACCCGCTGTCCGACCCTAAGGCGGTCACCCGGGTCGGCTATGTGATGGCCCAGGGCAAGCCGATCCCGATGCAATGAAAACGCCCGCCCGGCTTTTGGCCGGACGGGCGCTTCTTACCTATCGGTGCGGTGGGTGGGATCAACCGATAGGCTGGAGGTTCACGGCCGCGGTTTTGCCGCGCCGATCCACTTCGAGTTCGAACGAGAGCCGGTCGCCCTCGTTCAGGGTCGGAATTCCTGCGCGCTCGACCGCCGAGATGTGAACGAACGCATCGGGCTGGCCATCGTCGCGCTGAATGAAGCCGAAGCCCTTCATCGCGTTGAAGAACTTGACCGTGCCCTGCGCCTTCTCGCCGGTCAGCTGGCGCTGCGGTCCGCGGTCGCCGCCGGCGGCTGCTCCGCCGCCGCGCTCGACCGGCATCGGCTCGCCTTCGATCCGGATGTTGGTCGCCGAAATCTTGCCGCCGCGATCGACCAGGGTGAACTCCAGCGGCTGCCCGTCGGCAAGGTCGGTCAGACCGGCCTGCTCGACAGCGGAAATGTGGACGAACACATCCTCTCCACCATCGTCGCGGACGATGAATCCGAAGCCTTTTTGCGGATTGAAGAACTTGACCACGCCCTTGCCTTCGCCAACCACCTGCGGGGGCATGCCGCCGCGAAAGCCGCCGCCGCCGCCGCGGTCGCCGCCAGCGAAGCCGCCGCGGTCTCCACCGCCGTAGCCGCCGCCTGGCCGGTCGCCGCCGCCAAAGCCGCCGCGGTCACCGTACGGCCGCTGGCCGAATCCGCCGCGATCTGCAAACCCGCCGCGATCGCTGGTACTCTCTTCGAAGAACCCGTCGCGCTTGTCCCTGCCGCGACCGCCACGGTCGCCTTTACGCCCTCTGTCGAAACCCATGCCCGTCACTAATCCCTGTGCCCGCAAATCGACTACAACCAACGCGCTGGGCAACAACGGCGCAACCGGTTCCTGGCGCGTTTCGCTCACGCACCGTTCACAGCCTTACAGGAAAAAAGCGGGGTCCTCTAGTGATTCCATGCACCAGGGGCTGCTATGGCCGCGTGCTGCCGCTCGCGGCCGCGCAACGAGGTGAATGAATGAGCATCTATTTCCACGAGGAAGACCTGGCCGGCGACGTCGCTTTCGCCGACGGCCCGATTGCCGTCGATACCGAGGCGATGGGCCTGGTCCCCGGCCGCGACCGGCTGTGCCTGGTCCAGCTGTCGGACGGCAATGGCGACGAGCATCTCGTGCGATTCGCAGTCGACAGCGACTATTCGGCGCCTCGGCTCAAGGCGCTCCTGTCCGACCCGGACCGGCTCAAGCTCTATCATTTCGCCCGCTTCGACATCGCCATGATGAGCAAATATCTCGGGATAATCGCCGCGCCGCTGTATTGCACGCGCACCGCGTCGCGCCTGATCCGCACCTATACCGATCGTCACGGGCTCAAGGACCTCGTCAAGGAGATGCTTGGCCTTGAGATTTCCAAGCAACAGCAAACCAGCGACTGGGGCGCACCCCAGATCAGCGACGCCCAGCGCGAATATGCGGCGTGCGACGTCCGCTATCTGCACGCGCTCAAGGCGAAGCTCGACGAACGACTCGAGCGCGAGAGCCGGGTCGCTTTGGCGCAGGGATGCTTCGACTTCCTGCCCTGCAGGGCGCTCCTCGACATCGCCGGCTGGGCCGAGCAGGACATTTTCGCCCATGACGGATAGGCGCGGACATGTCTGAGGCAGCGGTCCACGATCGCGAGCTCAAGCAGCAATGGGCGGTGCCGGGAAGCCAGCACGACCGGCTGATCCGGATCGCCAAGGTGGCGCTGCCGGCGGCGGTCGGCGTTCTTCTCGCCTTCCTGGCGCTGGCTCCGCTCGAGGAGCGCGGCGACGTCAGCTTCATCCTCGACAAGAACAAGGTCGAGAATGCACCCGAGCGGATGCGCGTCGATCTCGCCCGCTATGTCGGCGAGGACAAGGAGGGCCGGCCGTTCACGATCGTCGCGCGCTCGGCCGTCCAGCGCAGCTCCGACCTGCCGATTGTCGATATTTCCGGAATGATGGCGCGGTTGATGCTGCCGCAGGGCCCGGCGATTATCGCCGCCAACCTCGCCCACTATAATCTCGACGAGCAAATGGTGCGGGTAGTAGGTCCGGTGCGGGTGATTGGGCCCGAAGGCTATCGGCTCGACACCAGCAACGTCACCATCGACCTCAGGCAGCGGACGGTGGAGGGGAGCGGCCGAGTTCAGGGCTCGATGCGGCTCGGCCAGTTCACCGCCGGCCGGCTTCGCGCCGATCTTGGGACAAGAACCGTGACCCTCGATCAGGGCGCTCGCTTGAAAATCGTGCAGGGCGCGGTCAGATAATGACAATGCGCCGATCGATCCTTCTCGCAATCGCCGCCGGATTGGCCGGATCGACCGCGCTTGCCCAGGCGCCGGGACCGGTTTCTGCGCTCAAGGGCCATAACAGCAACGCTCCGGTCGATGTCAGTGCCGACCGGATCGAGGTCCAGGATCGCGCCGACCGGGCGATTTTCGCCGGCAACGTCCACCTTCGCCAGGAAGAGCTGACGCTCGACACCGCCCGGCTGACGGTTGCGTATTCGAGCGCCGGCGGAGTCCAGATCCAGCGCCTCGACGCCAGCGGCGGGGTGACGGTGAAAAGCCCGTCGGAAACGGCACGCGGCGACTTCGGCGTCTATGACCTGGAGCGCAAGCTGATCACCCTAGTCGGCCACGTCCAGCTCAATCGCGGCGGCTCGCATCTGATGGGCTCGCGGCTGGTGATCGACCTCAATACCGGCC
>CAMPJH010000003.1 GCA_946886845.1 uncultured Sphingomonas sp.
GCAATCGTCGGTGTCGAGCTCGAGGTCGATGGCGTCGACGTCTGCGAAGCGCTTGAACAGCACCGCCTTGCCTTCCATCACCGGCTTCGACGCCAGCGCTCCCAGATTGCCGAGCCCGAGGATCGCGCTGCCGTTGGAGATGACGGCGACAAGATTGCCCTTGGCGGTATAATCATAGGCGCAGGCCGGGTCCGCGGCGATCGCCCGCACCGGAACGGCGACGCCGGGCGAATAAGCGAGGCTGAGGTCGCGCTGGGTCGCCATCGGCTTCGAGGCGATGATCTCGATTTTCCCCGGCCGCCCGCGCGAATGGAAATCGAGCGCTTCGGCCTCGGAAAATTTGACGTTGGTCTCATTCATGTGCGCTTGGGCTCCTCGCGCGCGGCTTTAGCCAAAGGGTGTGGGAAGAGTCACGCCGAGCGGCTACCACCGCAACATGGCTCGAGCCGACAGTCCGACTCCGATGATGGCCCAATATAAGCGCCTGAAAGCCGAGGCCGGCGACGCCTTGCTGTTTTACCGGATGGGCGACTTCTTCGAGCTGTTCTTCGACGACGCCAGGCTAGCTTCCGCCTGCCTCGATATCGCCCTGACCAAAAGGGGGGAGGACGCCGGCGAGCCGATTCCGATGTGCGGAGTGCCGGTCCATTCGGCCGAATCCTATCTCGCCCGGCTGATCAAGGCAGGCCACCGGGTCGCGATAGCCGAGCAGACCGAAAGCCCGGCCGAGGCGCGCAAGGCGCGCGGCAGCAAGGCGCTGGTCGACCGGGCGATCGTCCGGCTGGTCACGCCCGGGACGCTGACCGAGGAGAATCTGCTCGAATCGGGCGCCGCCAACTGGCTGGCTGCAGTCGGCCTGGCAGGCGAGGATTGGGCGATCGCCGCCGCCGACATCTCGACCGGCCGGTTCGAGCTGATCGCCTGCGGCCTCGGCGAGCTCGCCTCCGAACTGGCGCGGCTGGCGCCGGCCGAGACGGTCGCCGACGGCGCGCTTCCGGGCGTGACGACCCGTGACGGGCAGGGCGGCTTCGATAGCATCGCCGGCGAGAGGGCGTTGAAGAACCGGTTCGGGCTCGCAACGCTCGACGGGATCGGCGCTCCGAGCCGCGCCGAGCTTGCTGCCGCCGGCGGGCTGCTCGCTTATCTCGACCGCACGCAGAAAGGCGCGGGAATCCTGCTCGATTTGCCCAAGCGGATCGCCCGCTCGGCGCATATGCAGATCGACCTGGCAACGCGCGAGAGCCTGGAGTTGACCCGTTCGGCTCGGGGCGGCGTCGCCGGAAGCCTGCTCGGCGAAATCGATCGCTGCGTCACCGCCGGCGGCCGCCGGTTGCTCGCCGCCGACATTTCGGCGCCGCTGACAGACAAGGCCGAAATCGAGGCGCGGCTGGCGCTGGTCGGCTGGCTCCACGAGGACCAGCTCCGCCGCCAACGGACGCACGTTGCGCTGAAGGCGCTACCGGACCTTGCGCGCGCCTTGGGGCGCCTAACCGCGGGCCGCGGCTCGCCGCGCGATCTCGCCTTGCTGCGCGACGGACTAGCGGCGGCCGATGCGCTGAAGCGCGAGCTAATGGGCGAGCCCGATCGACCGCCGCTGCTTGAGACTCTGCTCCCCGCGCTTGGCGGCCACGAAGCGTTGATCGACAAGCTGACGTCTGCGCTCGTCGAATCGCCGCCGCTCGATGCGTCCAAAGGCGGCTATATCGCCGAAGAGTTCGATCCTGAGCTCGATGCCCTTCGCTCGGCCTCATCCGACGGGCGCCGGGCGATCGCCGCGCTCGAGTCGCGCTATCGCGAATCGACCGGGACACCATCGTTGAAGATCCGCCACAATGCGGTGCTCGGCTATCATATCGAGGTCGCCGCCCGGCACGCCGACAAGTTGATGGCGCAGGACAGTGGCTTTGCCCATCGGCAGACGCTGGCAGGCGTCGTCCGCTTCAATTCGCCGGAGCTTCACGAGGAGGCGTCGCGGGTCGTTGAGGCTGGGAGTGATGCGCTGGCGCTCGAAACCGCGCATTTTCAGGAGCTGACCGCTTTTGCGCTCGCAAGCTCGGCGCGGATCCTGGCCAGCGCCGATGCGCTGGCGCGGATCGACGTCGCGGCCGCCAATGCCCAGCGCGCGGCCGAAGACGGGTGGGCGCTGCCGAACATCACCGACGAGCCTTGCCTCGACATCGAGGCCGGCCGCCATCCGGTCGTTGAAAGCGCGCTCCGCGAGGGTGGCGAGCGGTTCGTCGCCAACGATTTAAGCCTGGTTCGCGACGACCGGCTGTGGCTGATCACCGGCCCCAACATGGGCGGCAAGTCGACCTTCCTTAGGCAGGCGGCGCTGATCGCCGTGCTCGCGCAATCGGGATGCTTCGTTCCCGCCGCGCGGGCGAAAGTGGGGCTGGTCGATCGCTTGTTCAGCCGGGTCGGGGCGTCGGACAATCTCGCCCGCGGCCGCTCGACCTTCATGGTCGAAATGGTCGAGACCGCGGCGATCCTCGCCCAGGCAACCCCGCAGAGTCTCGTCATCCTCGATGAGATCGGCCGCGGCACCTCGACCTATGACGGCCTGGCGATCGCCTGGGCGGTGGTCGAGGCCATGCATGATTCGGCCCAATGCCGGACGCTGTTCGCCACCCATTATCACGAGCTGACCCGGCTCGCCGGCCGGCTCGATGCGCTGTCGCTCCATCACGTTCGGGCGCGCGAGTGGAAGGGCGACCTGGTGCTTTTGCATGAGGTCGCCGACGGCGCCGCCGACCGCAGCTACGGGATCGCGGTGGCAAAACTGGCGGGGCTGCCGCCGGCCGTCGTCGCTCGCGCGAAAGCAGTGCTGGCCAAGCTGGAAGCGGGCCGCGACGCAACCGGCGGGATTGCCGCCGGGCTCGACGATTTGCCCTTGTTCGCGGCCAAAGCCGAGCCGGAAACGGCCATCGATCCACTGGTCGAGGTTATGGCCGAAATCGATCCCGATGCGCTGACTCCGCGCGAGGCGCTGGAGGCGCTATACCGCCTGAAGCGGCTGTCGGCGGAACGGAGCGAGCGATGAACGCCCCGTTCGACCCGATCGCCGACCGTCGGGCCATCATCGAACCGCGCAAGCTTCACGATCAGCTGGCTGGAAGCGATTCCGCAAAGGCCACGAAAATCCTCGCCAAGGCGCTCGAACGCGGCCGAAACGAAATCGCCAATCGGCTTCGGTCTCAGCCCGACCGCGGCCGGGCTGCGGCGCGCTCGACCGCTTATTTACACGCCCAGATCCTCCGCCTCGTCTACGAATATGTGACCGGCGATTCGCCCCCCGAGCTGGCGGTCGTCGGCCTTGGCGGCACCGGCCGCGGCGAGATGGCGCCGTACAGCGACCTCGACCTCATGTTTCTGACGCAGGCCAAGCCTTCGCCCGAAACCGGGAAGATCGTCGAGGACGTCCTCTATTTGCTCTGGGACTTGAAGCTCAAAGTCGGCCATTCGCTCCGCTCGATCGACGAGCTCGTCAAGCTGGCCCGCAAGGACATGACGGTGCGCACCGCCTTCCTCGAGGCGCGGTTGTTATGGGGCAGCGAAGATGTTTTCGAGGCCGCGGTACGCAAGTTCCGGGTGAAGATCGTGTCGGGATCGGCCGCCGATTATGTCGCCGCCAAGCTCGCCGAGCGCGACCAGCGCCACGTCCGGATGGGCGACAGCCGCTATGTCGTCGAACCCAACGTCAAGGACGGCAAGGGCGGTCTTCGCGACCTCCATACGCTCTATTGGATCGGCAAATATATCTACGACGTCCGGCAGCCGTCGGAGCTGGTTTCGGTCGGGCTCCTGACCGCCGAGGAGTTTGCCTTGTTCGAGCGCGCCGAGCGCTTCTTCTGGGCGGTGCGTTGTCATTTGCACCTGGAGGCCGGGCGAGCAGAAGAGCGGCTGGGGTTCCAATATCAAAAGCAGATCGCGACCCGCATGCGCTACGCCGACCGGCCGGGGAAATCCGCGGTCGAGCGGTTCATGCATTTCTACTTTCTCAACGCGAAGGCGGTCGGCGACCTGACCGGCGTCTTCCTTGCCCAGCTCGACGAGAAAATGGCGCGCAAGGGCTTCCGGTTCGCGCTGCCGACCATCCGGCGCCGGCCTAAGGCGCTGGTTGGCTTCGTTCTCGAACGCGGCCGGCTGACGATCCCGTCGGACGATTTCTTCCAACAGGAGCCGTCACGCCTCCTCGAGTTGTTCGCCTTGGCCGCGCGCGAGCAGCTGGAAATTCATCCGGCGGCGATGCGCGCTGCAACCCGCGATTCGAAGCTCATCGATGCCGCGGTCCGCAAGGATCCGCGTGCCAACGCCTTGTTCCTGGAGGTTCTGACCGACGTCCACGCGCCAGACACGGTGCTTCGCTGGATGAACGAGGCCGGGGTGTTCGGCCGCTTCATTCCAGATTTCGGCCGCGTCGTCGCCCAGATGCAGTTCGACATGTACCACCATTACACGGTCGACGAGCATGCGATCCGGGCGATCGGGCTGCTCGCCCAAATCGAGCGCGGCGAGCTGGCCGACGATCATCCGCTCGCGACGGCTTTGTTCGAACAGATCGCCTCGCGCCGCACGCTTTATGTCGCGGTGCTGCTGCACGACATCGCCAAGGGCCGTGGCGGCGATCACAGCGTGCTGGGCGCCCAAGTCGCGCTCAAGCTTTGCCCGCGGCTGGGGCTCGACGAAGCCGAAACCGAAGCCGTCGCCTGGCTGGTCCGCTATCACCTGCTGCTGTCGTCGACCGCCTTCAAGCGTGACCTTGCCGATCCCAAGACGATCGACGACTTCGTCCGCCAAGTGCAGAGCCCGGAGCGGTTGCGGCTGCTGCTGATGCTGACCGTAGTCGACATTCGCGCGGTCGGTCCCGGCGTGTGGAACGACTGGAAGCGGCTGCTGCTTCGAAGCCTGTTCGATGCTGCCGAGGAGCAGTTGCGGCTCGGCCACAAGCAGCGCGGCCGAAGCGAGATCGTCGCCCAGCGGCAGGCGGAGCTGGAGTCCGCGCTCGGCTGGAAGGCGAAGATCGCGCGCGCCTATGCGCGGCGCCTTCCCGACAGTTATTGGATCGCCGAGCCCGGTGACGTGCAGCTGGCCAATGCCCGCCAGGTCGCCGCTGCCGAAGCGCATATCGGCGATGCCAGGCCCAGCATCGTCGCCGAGGACGAGCCTGGCCGGGGGGCAACCCGGGTCAGCGTCTTCGCGCCCGATCGCGAGGGCCTGTTCTTCCGAATCTGCGCCGGCCTGGCTTTAGCCGGAGCAAGCATCATCGACGCCCGGATCCACACCACGAAGGACGGAATGGCGCTCGACAATCTGCTGGTCCAGGACGCGCAGGGCCGACCCTATTCGGACAGGCAGCTGCGCGCCCGGCTGGTCCGATCCGTTCAGTCGGCGTTGACGAGCGAGCGGCCGCCGGAAATTCCGACCGGCAAAGGCGGCGCCAGGCCGGTCGAGGCTTTCCATCTCGCGCCATCGGTGGCGATCGCCGAACGGGCGTCGAGTCGAACCACGGTGGTCGAGGTGAACGCGCTCGACCGGCGAGGGCTACTGGCCCGGCTTGCCCGCGCTATCCTTGGCTGCGGCCACCAGCTGCACTCGGCCCACATCGCTACTTACGGCGAGCGCGCCGTCGACGTCTTCTATCTCACCAACGCGAGCGGCAGGAAGCTGTCGCCGGCGCAGATCGACGACCTGCGCTCGGCGCTGCTGGCCGCTGCCCGCGAAGCCGACGAGGCTTAGCGCCGTTCCTCCGGACTGCCGGGTGCCGGCGCTCCAGGCATCGGTGGGACGCCGACGGAAGGCGGTGCCTCCGGAGAGAGTTCCGGAACCTCGACGATCCCGCGCCCAAGATGGCTGTTCCTCCGGCTGTAGAGGAAATAGAGGACCAATCCGATCGCCGTCCAGCCGGGCAGGAACAGCATCGCCGCGCTAGGCAAATTGAGGAACAGGAAAAGGCACCCGCCGATCGTCAGCGGAGCGATGAGCCATACCGCCGGTACCCGGAAACCACGCGTTCGGCCCGGATCCTTCTTCCGAAGCATCATGACCGCCACTGCAACCATCAGGAAGGCATAGAGCGTTCCGGCGTTGGAGATGTCGGCCAGCTGCCCCACCGGGAAGAATGCCGCGGCGATCGCCACGGCGGTACCGGTCATCATAGTGACGATATGCGGCGTGCGGAATTTCGGGTGGACGCGACTTAGGACTTCAGGAAGCAGACCATCGCGGCTCATCACGAAAAAGATGCGAGTCTGTCCGAAGATCAGCACCAGGATCACGGACGGCAACGCGAGGAATGCGGCAATCCCGAGCATGTTCCCGACGCCCGAATAGCCGATCGTCCGCAGCACGTGAGCCAGAGCCTCGTTCGAGCACACCAGCGCCTCGGCATATTCCGGCATCGCGCATTGCCGCGCGAGCTCGGGCGATCCAGCCTCGAGCGGCATTCCGCCGGCCCCCATGATTGGCTGACCACCGAGCGTGCCAATCGCTCCCGCTGCAACGAGGATGTAGAAAACGGTGCAGAAGAGCAGCGATCCGACAAGGCCGATCGGCACGTTGCGTTGGGGATTCTTGGTTTCCTCCGCAGCGGTCGAGACGGCGTCGAAACCCACATAGGCGAAAAACATCGTCGCTGCAGCGCCGACCGCGCCAAGCCCGGTTCCGAACCCGCCGAACACGCCGGCCGGAAGGAAGGGATTGAACTTGTCGGGGTCGAACTCCGCGCTGCTGAATGTCAGAGCTATAAAGGCGGTAAGCGCGGCGACCTTGATCGCCACCAGCACTGCATTCACTCTCGCGCTTTCGCTGGTGCCGATGACCAGCAGGGTTGTCACCAGCAAGGCAATCAACAGCGCCGGCAGGTTGATGAATCCGCCTGCCGCACCGCCGAATGCGAGCGGCCCGGCGCTGAGCCACGTCGGCAAGTATATGCCGAGGAATTCATTGAGGATCGTGCCGGTGAAATATCCCGACCAACCGACGGAGACGGCCGACGCAGCGATCGCATATTCCATGATCAGCGCCCAACCCACGGTCCAGGCGAAAAACTCGCCGATCGTTGCATAGCTGTAGGTATAGGCGCTTCCCGCGACCGGGATCATCGATGCGATCTCAGCATAGCACAGCGCCGCGACAATGCAGACTGCGCCGGCGATTGCGAAGGCCAGCATCAAGCCCGGGCCCGCCTTTTGCGCGCCCACGGCGGTGAGCACGAAAATGCCGGTTCCGATGACGCAGCCGATGCCGAGGAGGGTCAGTTGCCACGCACCAAGCGTGCGCTTCAGCGCCTTCTTCTCGGCGGTGGCGAGAATCGCGTCGAGCGGTTTGACTCGGCCTAACAGGCCCCCCCGCGGTGCTGCTGTGGCCATGACTATCCCCTCAAATGCAATTCGGGGCGGAGCCTAGCGGTTGTTGCGACGCGCGCAACGGCCAAATCGCTCAATGCAGCAACATCGGTCCAAGCGGCTGGCCGCCGAAGATGTGGATGTGGAGATGGGCGACCTCCTGGCCGGCGCGCTTGCCGACATTGCCGAGCAGCCGATAGCCCTGGACGACGAGCTGCTGGTCGCGCGCGACCTTGCCGACGGCGCGGACGAAGCCGGCGATTTCCTCATCCGAGGCTTTGGCCGAAAAATCGTCCCAGGAGACGTAGGGCCCCTTGGGAATGACCAGGATGTGGACCGGCGCAAGCGGGTTGACGTCGTGGAAGGCGAGCGCCCACTCGTCCTCATAGACCTTCTTGCAGGGAAGCTCTCCGCGAAGGATCCGGGCGAAGACGTTGCTGTCGTCATAAGGCTGGGTCGGATCGATCGGCATGCTTTGGGTCCTTGACTCGGCTTGACCGGGAACGCCGCCTCGTTACCACCGGAAGCGATGACCGACGAGACTCCGGAAAGCCTGATTCCGTACGACGAGATCGTCCAGGAGGCGCTTCGCGACGTCGTCGGCCGCGTTCTCGGCGAGGTCGAGCGGTCGGGGGGCCTGCCGGGCGGCCATCATTTCTACATCACCTTCAATACCCGCATGCCCGGCGTTTCGATCCCCAAGCACCTCGCCGATCGCTTTCCCGAAGAGATGACGATCGTAATCCAGCACCGCTTCTGGGACTTGAAGGTCGAAAAGGACGCCTTCTCGGTCGGCCTGTCGTTCGGCGGCGTGCCGGCGACCTTGCGGGTCCCGTTCGCGGCGGTCACCGATTTCGTCGACCCGGCGGTCGATTTCAGCCTCAAGTTCCAGGCCAATGCCTCCGAATCCGTGCATCAGGATCATGAGCAGGCCGAGAATGACGCACCGGTCGCCGAGGCGGAGGATGGGACCAACGTCGTCAGTGTCGACTTCACGCGCAAGAAATGACGACGACCCGCACCGAGACTGACAGCTTCGGACCGATCGAGGTTCCCGCCGCTTCCTATTGGGGCGCGCAGACCGAGCGCTCGATCGGCAATTTCCCGTTCGGCCCGCGCGAGCAGATGCCGGCCGAGATCGTCCATGCGCTGGGCTTCGTCAAACAGGCGGCGGCGCGGGTCAACGCGCGCATGGGGTTGCTCGATGCGGAGATTGCCGAAGCGATCCAGCAGGCGGCCGGCGAAGTCGCCCGCGGCGACCTCGACGGCCAGTTCCCGCTGGTCATCTGGCAGACCGGCTCGGGCACCCAGTCGAACATGAACGCCAATGAGGTTATCGCCGGCCGCGCCAACGAGCGGCTGACGGGCAACCGCGGCGGCAAGGAACCGGTCCACCCCAACGACCATGTCAACAAGAGCCAGTCGTCCAACGACAGCTTCCCGACGGCAATGCACATCGCCGCCGCCCGGGCGGTCGCCGGCAAGCTCCTGCCCGCGGCGAGGGACATGCATTCCCTGCTGTCGAAGCTGGCAAAGAAGTGGGATTCGATCGTCAAGATCGGCCGCACGCACTTGCAGGACGCGACTCCGCTGACGCTCGGCCAGGAATTCTCCGGATACGCGGCGCAGCTGCAAGCGAATGTCGAACGGCTCGAGCAACTGATGCCGCGGCTATACCGGCTGGCGCAGGGCGGGACCGCTGTCGGCACCGGGCTCAACGCCCCGAAAGGGTTCGGCGAGGCTTTCGCCAAGGAGGTTGCCAACCTTACCCGGCTGCCGTTCACCTCGGCTCCGAACAAGTTCGCCGAGATGGCCGCCCACGACACGATGGTCGAGCTGTCGGGCGCGCTCAACACGCTCGCGGTGTCGCTGACCAAGATCGCCAACGACATCCGCCTGATGGGCTCGGGGCCGCGCTGCGGGATCGGCGAGCTACGGCTTCCGGAGAACGAGCCGGGAAGCTCGATCATGCCCGGCAAGGTCAACCCGACCCAGTGCGAGATGCTGACGATGGTCGCCGCCCAGGTAATGGGCAACAATGTCGCGGTCACCGTCGGCGGGCTCCAGGGTCATCTCGAGCTGAACGTGTTCAAGCCGCTGATCGGCGCGAACGTCATCCGCTCGATCAACCTGCTTTCGATCGGCATGGAAAGTTTCACCGAGCGGTGCCTGAAAGGGCTGCAGCCGGACGAGGCGCGAATTGCCGAGCTTCTCGACCGCTCGCTGATGCTGGTCACCGCGCTTGCCCCCGAAATCGGCTACGACAAGGCTGCTGAGATCGCCAAGCACGCCCACAAGACCGGCAAGACGCTCAAGGAGGCCGGCATCGAGCTCGGCCATGTCGACGAGGAGACGTTCCTTCGCGTCGTGAAGCCGGAGACGATGATCGGGCGTTGATCGCGCCTAAAAGGCGAGGTTCACCCGTACCCCGATATTGTCCATTCCCGGGTTCTGCCGGCCGAACAGTTGCGCGTGGCTCAGGTGGATCCAGCTGGCTTCGGCGGTGATCCTCGGCGCGATCCTGACTCCGATCCCGACCTCGGGCGCGAACAGGATCCGCGAGCCGAACTCCTTCTTGTCGTTGAGAGGATTTTCGAAATCGGCGGCCGAGCCGGTGTGGACAGCGATCCCCAGGCCGGGCCGGATGTAGACCGAATCGCCGAATTTCATCGACAGTCCGGCCGCGGCGTAGCTGGTGCCACCCGAGCTGTTGAGGGCGCCGAACACATAGGGCTGGAGCGGGGTCCTGCCGATCCGCCCGCCGCGCCAGCCGAGCTGGATGTCGACTCCGTTTTCGGTGCCGCCGCTTTTCACCAGCGGCGTATCGACGTCATGCTTGTAAATCCCGCCGAATATTTCGCCCGCGGCCGCCGCCGCCGGTTGCAGCGCCAGCGCCGGCGCCAGCAGCAACGCGAGTGGAGCTTTGGTCAATTGGCCTCTCCCGAACAATCGAAGCGCTCAATGCTTGTGGCGGGGATTGGTGCCGCTCAGCCGCCCGACTGCCAGGCGCGGATGGCGTCGGTCGGGAACAGGAACATCCAGATGTTCAGCGTCAGATTGTCGCGCACCGCGGCCAGCGCCGCCAGCTCGAGAGCGATGGCGATCGCCGCCGTTACCGGCCACGGCAGCTTGCGCGCCAGCCAGAAGCCGGCCGCCATCATGGCGATGTCCATCATCGTGTTGACGACGCTGTCGCCGGTGTAGCCGATGGCGATGGTCGCCTCGCGGTAACGCTGGATCGTCCACTCGGTGTTTTCGAAGATCTCCCAGGCGGTTTCGAGTCCAAGGGCCGTAAGGAAGCGCCACTCGACCGGCCAGCGGCGCGCCACCAGCCACAAGGCCAGGTAAAACAGGAAGCCGTGGATGACATGGCTCGGCGAGTACCAGTCGGCCAGCATCTGGCTGGTCCGGGGGCTGTCTCCCGAGCTAACCCACAGGTCGATGTCGCCGCAGGTGCAGATTGCCGGCCGTCCCATCGCCAGCAGGATCGCCGCCGTCGCGCCGACAATCAGCAAAGCCGCAAGGGCGGTGCGGGATCGGCGAGCCATGCCTTTGCGTAGCAGAGTGCGGCGGCTTGCAAAGCCCGCGGCTTCAGTCGATCAATCGCGGCCATGCTTCGCGCTTATGGGCCAGGGTGCCAGGGACAATTGATCGACGCCGAGCGGGAGAAGATTCCGGATTCCGCGACGTGGATCGACCTCGATCAGCCGACCGACGCCGAAGAGCGGCTGGTCGAGCGTTGTCTCGGCCTCGACGTGCCGACGCCCGAGGATTTGAAGGAAATCGAGCCGTCCAGCCGCCTCTACGAGCGGGACGGCGCCATCTACATGACGATGAGCACCTTGTGGGGAGTCCAGGACGGCGAGCCGGCAGCGGCGCCGATCGGCTTCGTCCTGGCGGGAAAGCACTTGGTGACGGTTCGCTACGTGACTCCGAAGCCGTGGCTCGGCTTCATCGCGCTTGTGCTTCGCGAGCCGGACATCGTGAAGGACAGCGTCACCGCTCTCGTCCGGTTGCTGGACACGATCATCGAGCGGCTCGCTGACGAACTCGAAGCGTCGAGCGACGAGCTCGACGATATTTCACGGCACATCTTCCGGCGCGAGGATCAGGAGCCGGAACATCGGCGGCGCATGCCGGCGAACCGGCTTGGGGCGCTTATCAACCGCATCGGCCGCGCCCAGGCGCTTCTGGCAAGGATCCGTGAGACAGCGGTCAGCACCGGGCGCTTGGTCAGCTTCCTCGATGCGACCGAGCGGATCCAGGCCGAGCCGAGGAATCGCGACCGCGTGCAAAGCTTGGCAGCGGACGTCAGCTCGCTGGTCGAGCACAGCGCATTCCTGGCGAGCAACCTTTCGTTTCTTCTTCAGGCGTCGCTCGGCCTGATCAGCGTCGAGCAGAACGCCGCGATCAAGGTGTTCTCGGTCGCGGCGGTGGTGTTGCTGCCGCCGGCGCTGGTTGCCGGAATCTACGGAATGAACTTCGACCACATGCCGGAGCTGGATTGGTTCGCCGGTTATCCGTGGGCGCTCGGGCTGATGCTGGCGAGCGCGATCCTGCCTTATTGGTGGTTCAAGCGTCGCGGATGGCTTTAGGCGTCGGCGACCTCGCTCGGCATCGGCTCGGGCTCATTCGACGATGCGCCGTGGCGGCGGGCCAGCGCCGCATAAGCGAGCGCCAGCTGACCGGCGATCTCCGACTGCTCGCTTTCGTCGTGGCAGGTCGCAGCGGCCCGGGCTTCGGCTGCGCGCCGACGGAAATATTCGCCGTCATGGGCCATGCGCGTAACCTCCATCGTCGCCAAGGATGTCGAATGTTTCTTAGCGGAAGCGGCGGTTCGGCGGGAGTCGATGGGCTTCATCCCAGCCCGGTGCGCCGTCGGCCGGGCGCAACCGGAACCGACTGAGGCCGTTTCGACCGGCTGACCAGGAGACAATGTGAGCAAACCCCCGTCAGAGTCGAACAAGCACACGAGGTTTGAGGCCGCAGCGACGCACGCAAGGCGCAAGCTGCAGCTTGGTTTTGGCCGGCTCGGCCCCGGCCTGATCACCGGCGCCGCGGACGACGACCCCAGCGGCATCGCCACTTACTCGCAAGCCGGCGCCCAATTCGGCCTCAACATGCAATGGACGTTGGTCTTGACCTATCCGATGATGGTCGCGGTGCAGGAGATCTGCGCGCGAATCGGACGGGTCACCGGCAGCGGCCTCGCCGCGAACCTGCTTTGCATATTGCCCCGACCGGCGGTCGCAGCACTGGTCACATTGTTGTTCGTCGCCAACACCATCAACATTGGCGCCGACATTGCCGCGATGGGGGCTGCAGCCGAGCTGCTCATCGGATCGGGCGCGACCGCATTCACGATTCTCGCAGCGGCGGCGTCGCTGCTCCTGCAGATCTTCGTTCCGTACCACCGCTACGTGCATTATTTGAAATGGCTGACCCTGGTCCTGTTCGCTTATGTCGGCGTGGTTTTCGCGGTCCAGATCGACTGGGCCGAGGTGGCGACCCGGATCGTCGCCCCGCAGGCGGAGATCTCGCCGGCCTGGATGACGATGATCGTCGCCGTCTTCGGCACGACGATCAGCCCCTATCTCTTCTTCTGGCAGACCGCCGAAGAGATCGAAGACATGGAGATGAAGCACCAGCCCGACCTCAAGCATATGGATCCGGCGGCCGCGCGGCTGCAGCTGAAAAGGGTCGGGGTCGACACTTTCACCGGCATGGCGATCTCGAACATCGTCGCTTTCTTCATCATGCTGACGACCGCGGTGACGCTCAATCGCTCGGGCATCACCGATATCGAAACGTCGGCCCAGGCGGCCGACGCGCTGCGGCCGATCGCCGGCCAGTTCGCGTTCCTCCTGTTCAGCCTCGGCATCATCGGCACCGGCTTCCTCGCGGTTCCGGTGCTGGCCGGATCGGCGGCTTATGCCGCATGCGATACGTGGGGACTGCCAAAGGGGCTCGAGAAGAATCCGCGCGAAGCGAAGGCTTTTTACGGCGTCATCGGGGCGGGGATGGCGATCGCGCTCGCCGTGCTCTGGTCGCCGCTCGACCCGATCAAGATGCTGTTCTGGAGTGCCGTCGTGAACGGCGTGATTTCGGTCCCGATCCTGGGCGCGATGATGATCGTCGCGCGGCGCCGCAAGCAGATGGGCGAGTTCGTCGCCAGTCCCTGGCAGCTGATTCTCGGGTGGGCGGCGACCTTGGTCATGGGCGCCGCCGTGGTCGGGATGTTGGCGCTCGGCTGAACCCTTGGCTTTGCGGGCGCGTTGCCGGGTTGCTAAGGGGCGCGGGCCGCTGCACCCGCGGCATCGCAGCAACGCCAAGGACCCAGGATGACGCCGACCGGCACCGACAGCCTCAACACGCGTTCGACGCTCACCGTCGGCTCCACCCCCTACAGCTATTTTTCGCTCGCCCGAGCCGCCGAGACCCTCGGCGACATTAGCCGGCTGCCGTTCTCGATGAAGGTCCTTCTCGAAAATCTATTGCGGTTCGAGGACGGCGAAACGGTGACGCTCAAGGACCTCAAGGCTATGGCCGAGTGGCTGAAGGAGCGCCGGGTCAATCGCGAGATCCAGTACCGCCCGGCGCGCGTCCTGATGCAGGATTTCACCGGGGTTCCGGCGGTCGTCGACCTGGCGGCGATGCGCGACGCGATGACCCAGCTCGGCGGCGACCCGCAAAAAATCAATCCGCTGGTGCCGGTTCATCTCATCATCGACCATAGCGTCATGGTCGACGAGTTCGGCACGCCACGAGCGTTCGAGCGGAACGTCGAGATCGAATATGAGCGCAACGGCGAGCGCTACGAGTTCCTCAAATGGGGCAGCCGGGCATTTCACAATTTCAAGGTGGTGCCGCCCGGAACCGGCATTTGCCACCAGGTCAACCTCGAGCATATCGCCCGTTGCGTGTGGACCGGACCCGGCGAGGGCGGCGAAACGCTTGCTTATCCGGATACTTTGGTCGGGACCGACAGCCATACGACGATGATCAACGGTCTCGGGGTGCTCGGCTGGGGGGTCGGCGGGATCGAGGCCGAGGCAGCGATGCTCGGCCAGCCGGTGTCGATGCTGATCCCCGAGGTGGTCGGCTTCAAGATGACCGGCCAGCTCAAGGAAGGCGTCACCGCGACCGACCTCGTGCTCACCTGCACCCAGATGCTGCGCGAAAAAGGGGTCGTCGGGCGGTTTGTGGAATTCTACGGGCCCGGCCTCGACAAACTGCCGCTCGCCGACCGGGCGACGATCGCCAACATGGCGCCCGAATATGGCGCCACCTGCGGCTTCTTCCCGATCGACGAACGGACCTGCGAATATCTGCGGCTGACCGGCCGCGACGAAGAGCAGATCGAGCTCGTCCGGGCCTATTGCCAGGTGCAGGGCCTGTGGCGGGACGCCAGCTCGCCCGAGCCGGTGTTCACCGACACGCTCGAGCTCGACATGAGCGCGATCGAGCCGTCGCTGGCCGGGCCGAAGCGGCCCCAGGACCGGGTGCTGCTCGCCGAGGTCGACAATCAGTTCAATGCCGAGCTCGAGCACACCTATCACAAGCATGAGGACCCACGGGTCGCGGTCGAGGGACTCGATCACGACCTCGGCAACGGCGACGTCGTCATCGCCGCCATCACCAGCTGCACCAACACCTCCAACCCGTCGGTGCTGATCGGCGCCGGCCTGGTCGCCCGAAAGGCGCGCGAAAAGGGCCTGACGGTCAAGCCGTGGGTGAAGACCAGCCTCGCGCCGGGCAGTCAGGTGGTCAGCGATTATCTCGATGCCAGCGGCCTCAGCGAGGACTTGAACGCCCTCGGCTTCGACCTGGTCGGCTACGGCTGCACGACCTGCATCGGCAATTCGGGACCGCTACCCGAGCCGATCTCCAAGGCGATCAACGACAAGGATCTGGTCGCGGTCAGCGTGCTTTCCGGCAACCGCAATTTCGAAGGCCGGGTGTCGCCCGATTGCCGCGCCAATTACCTCGCGTCGCCGCCGCTGGTCGTCGCCTTTGCCCTCAAGGGAACGGTGCGCAGCGACATGATCAACGAGCCGATTGGCACCGCCTCGAACGGCGAGCCGGTGTTCCTCAAGGACGTCTGGCCTTCGAACGAGGAGATCCGGACATTCATGGACGCCCACGTCCATTCCGACATGTTCCGAAGCCGCTACGCCGACGTCTATCGCGGCGACGACCGCTGGCGCGCAATCGAAGTGACCGGCGGCGACACCTACGGCTGGCCGCCGGAATCGACCTATATCCAGAACCCGCCCTATTTCACCGACATGACCATGGAGCCGGTCGCGCCGGGCGACATCGATCGCGCCCGGCCGCTGGCAATCTTCGGCGATTCGATCACCACCGACCACATCTCGCCGGCCGGGGCGATCAAGCCCGACAGCCCGGCCGGCCGGTATCTGCTCAACCGCCAGGTCTCGCGCGGCCAGTTCAACAGCTACGGCTCGCGGCGCGGCAATCACGAAGTGATGATGCGCGGCACGTTCGCCAACATCCGAATCCGCAACAAGATGCTCGACGACGTCGAGGGCGGCTTCACCCGCTATGCGCCGACCGGGGAAGTGCTGCCGATCTACGACGCGGCGATGCTCTATAAGCAGGATTCGCGCCCGCTGGTCGTCATCGCCGGCAAGGAATATGGCACCGGTAGCTCGCGCGACTGGGCCGCCAAGGGCACGGTGCTGCTCGGGGTGCGCGCGGTGATCGCCGAAAGCTTCGAGCGGATTCACCGCTCCAACCTGGTCGGCATGGGCGTCCTGCCGCTGCAGTTCCGCGATGGCGAGGGCGCCGACACGCTCGGCCTGACCGGCGAGGAGAAATATACCATCACCGGCGTTGTCGACATCAAGCCTCGCCAGGATGTCGAAGTGACGGTTCAGCGCGACGACGACAGCGAGTTCAAATTCACCGCCCGCTGCCGGATCGACACCTATAACGAGCTCGAATATTTCAAGGCGGGCGGGATCCTCCACTACGTGCTTCGGAAGCTGGCGGCATGACTGAGCTGGTCGCCTCCTGCCATTGCGGGCGGGCGACCATCACTCTGCCGCGCAAGCCCGAATCGGTCACCCAGTGCAATTGCAGCCTGTGCACGAAGACGGGCTTCCGCGGCGTCTATTTCCCGTCGGAGGAATTGGTCATCGAGGGTGAGTTCGATTCCTACGTGCGCGAAGATCTCAAGCAGCCGTATCTCGCCAATCACCGCTGCAAGACCTGCGGAATCCTGACGCACTGGACGCCGCTGAGCGACCCTCCGCACGAGCGGGTCGGAGTCAACGTGCGCCTGATCGATGACGCGGTGCTGGAAGGCGTGCCCGTCAAACAGGTCGACGGAGCGAACTGGGACGAATGACGACAGCCGAAATTGCGGTCGAAATCGCCGGTTGGAGCGGCGCGGTGCTGATCCTGCTCGCTTATTTGCTGCTGTCGCTTGGCAAGCTGACCGGCCAGTCGCCCGTCTACCAGTGGATGAATGTGGTCGGCGGCGCCGGTTTCGTGGTCAACGGCTGGTGGCACGGCGCGCTGCCGTCGGCGGCGCTCAATGTGGTTTGGATGATGATCGGGGGATTTGCGTTATGGCGGATCTGGGCAAAGCGGCGGTCGTCGACCTCAGCCATGTGATCGAGCATGGCATGACGACCTACAAGGGCCTTCCGGGACCGCACATCTGCGACTTCTGGACCCGCGAAAGCACGGTCGGAAAATATGACGAAGGCGCGACCTTCCAGATCGGCCGGATCGACATGGTCGCCAACACCGGCACCTATGTCGACAGCCCCTTCCACCGCTATGCCGACGGCAAGGATTTGGCGGAGCTTCCGCTCGAATCGCTCGCCGATCTGCCCGGAATCGTCATCGGCCGCCCGTTCGAGAACGGCCTGGCGACCGATGTCGCCGACCTCGAGCGCTTCGACGTTCGCGGCAAGGCGGTGCTGGTCCACACCGGCTGGGACCGGCACTGGCGGACCGATGCTTATGGCGTCGACCATCCGTTCCTGACCGCCGGGGCAGCCGAGTGGCTGGCCGAAAACGGCGCCGTGATGGTCGGCATCGACAGTAACAATATCGACGATTCGAGCGGCCGAAGCCGTCCGGTGCACACCATCCTGCTCGGCGCCGAAATCCCGATCTGCGAGCATATGACCGGCCTCGACCGCCTGCCGGACCAGGGCTTCCGCTTCACCGCCGTGCCGCCCAAGGTGCGCGGCATGGGCAGCTTTCCCGTTCGGGCCTACGCTCTGCTCGGCTGAGCCAGCGCCGGCTTCAGCCAATCGGGGACGATGGCGTTGCCGGGAATGGCGTCGACCCGCGCGTGAGCTACGGAGAGGTCGAGCTCGGGATATTCAACCCGAGTCCGCTCGCCGCCGCCCATGAGCACGAGCAGCCGACGGTTGACCTTGCCGCGCCAGTTCATTCGCGCCGTGTTCTCCTGGCCGACGAAGCAGCCCTTGGTGAAGCTGACGCCGTTCAACTCGGCCGCATTGCATTCCAGCCAGAGGATGTCGCCGAGCTCTGCGCGGCCCTCGCAGACACCAAGCCGGAGCCGGTGCTCGAGCCAGCCGGTCGCGGGCTCATCGGCAGGCGCGAGCCAGCGGCGGCCCAGTGCGGCCAGGCGCGGATCGGCGACGCCCTCGTCGCCATCCCTTGACCAGTGGATGGCAAGCGATGCGTCCGGCGCGATGTCGATCTTGCGCCGGAGCCGGTAGATCGCCAGCCGCTTGACGAGGTCGTCCACGGCCGCACTCTCGCAGTCCAGCAATAGGTCGTCGCCCTGCGGCCAGATGAGGAAATCGAACAGGCATTTCCCCTGCGGCGTGAGTAACCCCGCCCAGACCGGCAACTCTCCGCTGACGTCATTGGTGACCAACCCCTGGAGGAATCCTCGAACATCTTGGCCGGAAAGCCGGACGAGCGCGCGATCGGTCAGGGTGGTAGCGGCCATGCCCCTTAGCTAAGGAGCCGGCGTGGCAATGCAAACGCTCACCCTTCGCCGTCCCGACGATTGGCACGTGCATTTGCGCGACGGGGAGATGCTCCGCCTGGTGGCGCCGTTCACCGCCCGCCAGTTCGCCCGGGCGATCGTCATGCCGAACCTGCTGCCGCCGGTGACCAGCGTCGCGGCGGCGGAAGAGTATCGCCAGCGGATCGTCGCGGTGACGGGCCCTGACTTCACGCCGCTGATTACCTGCTATCTGACCGATGAGAGCGACCCCGACGTGATTGCCGCCGGCTTTGAAGGCCGCGTCTGGACCGCAGCCAAGCTCTATCCCGCCAACGCGACGACCAATTCGGCGTTCGGGGTGACCGACATCCGCAACATCTATCCGGCCCTCGAACGGATGCAGGCGATCGGCATGGTGCTGTGCATCCACGGCGAGGTGACCGACCCCGACGTCGATATTTTCGACCGCGAGGCGGTGTTCGTCGAGCGGGTGCTCGGTCCGCTGACCCGCGACTTTCCCGAGCTCAAGGTCGTGCTCGAGCATATCACCACGGCCGAGGCGGCGGATTACGTCGAAACCAGCGGCCCGAGCGTCGCCGCGACCATCACCCCGCACCACTTGGTCATCAACCGCAATGCGCTGTTCGACCGCGGAATTCGCCCGCATGCTTATTGCCTGCCGGTCGCCAAGCGCGAGCGTCACCGCCAGGCGGTACGGCGGGCAGCGACCTCTGGATCGCCGAAATTCTTCCTCGGCACCGACAGCGCCCCGCATGCCCGCCATGCCAAGGAATCGGCGTGCGGCTGCGCCGGAATATTCAACGCGCCCTACGCGCTGGAAACCTATGCGACGGTGTTCGACGAGGAGGGCGCGCTCGACAGGCTGGAGGCGTTCGCTTCGGAACATGGGCCGCGCTTCTACGGCCTGCCGCTGAACGAGGGCACGGTGACGCTCGAACGCGCCCCGGTCGATATTCCCGACGCGCTTGGCATCGCGGACATCGAGCTGGTGCCATTCCTCGCCGGCACTCAGCTCGGATGGACCTTCGCCGACTAAGCCGGAGGCGGATCGACCGTCCGGCGGTTGCCGACCAGCAGGCAGTCGGCGACCAGGCGCAGTGGCCGGACATCGACGTCGCTGCGCCGCTCGTCGATGAGGTCGACGAACCGGCGGTAGATGTCGGCATATTCCCCGGCGCCGGGCGTCTCTCGTGGCTCGCCGTCGATCGCCAGCCGCTTGCCGCCGTCGGTGAGCCGCACCTCGCGGCCGTCGGCGGTCCGAACCTCGACGGTCCATTCCTCGCCGCCGCTTCGCCGCCAGTCGAGGCTGCAGGTCAGCGCGCCCTCGGCGGCTTGGCTGGCGAATTTCACTTCGGCCGCAATTGGCGTCTGAGCGCCTTCCGGGAAGCACAGCTCCGCCTGGTCCACGATCAGCGTCCCGGGAAAGATTTTCGTCGCGATCGAGAAGGCGTTGATTCCCGGGTCGAACACGCCGAACCCGCCGGCTTCCCAGATCCAGCGCTGGCCCGGGTGCCATTTGCGCACATCCTCGTGCCAGCGGATCGTCATCGAATCGATTCGCTTGCCGGCGAGCGCGGCGGCGGCGGCTTCGACCGCGGGGTTATGGCGGGCGTGCCACGTTGCGAACAGGGTCCGCTGCTGAGCCTCGGCGATGCAGGTGAGATCCTCGATTTCCGTCAGTGTCGCCGCCGGCGGCTTTTCGAGGAGGACGTGGAGCCCCGCCTCGAGGCAGGCGCGGGCGATCTCGTAGCGCGGCTTGGGCGGAGTGGTGATTGCCGCCGCCTGCAGTCCCTCGACCTGCTCGATCAGCTCGCGCCAATCCTTGAACGCCGGCTCCGGGCCTTTGCCCGACCGGCTCGAACTGGCCGCGAGCCTGAAGCGGGGATTGGCCTCGATCGACGGCACGTGCTCGTCTTCGGCGATCTTGCCGAAGCCGATGATGGCGATCGGTATGGGCGTCATCGGCCACCCACCGCCGCGACATAGGCACGCGCCTTGGCGAGCGTTTCTTCGGCAGACTGGCCAGGCCTGTAGAGGCCGCCGCCGAGGCCGAAGCCGTCAGCTCCTGCGTCTAGCCAGGCGCCAATCGATTCCGGCGTGACTCCGCCGACAATGATCAGCGGGACGTCGTTCGGAAGCACCGCCTTGAGCGCTTTGACGACAGCCGGCGAAGCGGCTTCGGCCGGGAATAGCTTGAGCGCGTGCGCGCCGGCTTCGAGCGCGGCGAAGGCCTCGGTCGGAGTGAAAATGCCGGGCGAGGAAATCATCCCGGATCCGACCGTCGCCGCGATTACCGCCGGATTCATGTTGGGCGAGACGATGATCCGGCCGCCGGCCTGTTTCACCTTCTGGACGTCGGCCGGGTCGAGGACGGTCCCGGCGCCGACCAGCGCCTCCTCGCCGATTGCCTCGGCTATGGCGCCGATGCTGGCGAACGGCTCGGGCGAGTTGAGCGGCACCTCGATGATCCGGATGCCGCCGTCGAGCAGCGCTTTGCCGATGCCGACGGCGTCCGCTGGAGTCACGCCGCGGATGATCCCGATCAGCGGGCATGGTTCGAAATGGCGGTCGAATAGCTCCCTCGCGCTCATGCAATCCGCTCCGCGATCCTGCGGGCGCCGGCGATGAAGGCGCCTTCGCCGTCGATCTGTTCGCTGCCAATGCCGGCTTCGTTGAGCGCCGCTGCATAGAGCTCGGTCAGCTCGGGCCGGCCCATGACGATGACCGGCGAGTCTGGCTTGTCGGCCGTGCCGACGCGGACGTCCTCGCCGATCAGCAGGCCGCTGACCAATGACCCGGCGTCGGCCCGTTCGAGGCCGCCAAGCAGGAAGCGGGCGCGGGCTTCGAACAGTTCGGCGGTCACACCGGCGCCGGACAGCCCGCGCCGAACGCCGTCGCAAAAGGCGGCTCCGGCGGTCGCTTCGGCTTCGAGCAGGTCGGACAGGATGCTGTGCTCCTTGAGCAGATTGAACAGCTCGCCGGTCATTACGGTTCGGAACGATTCTATGCGGCCGCCGCGGACCACGACCCACTTGTTGTGGGTGCCGGGATGGCAGACCAGGCAATCGGGCCGGATCTCGCCCGAGGCGGCTGCGCCGAGAATCTGCACCTCTTCCCCGCGCATCACGTCGGAGCGGCCGTCGCGAAAGGCAACGCCGGGAACGATCGCGGTACGCTCGTCGGCCCACACCAGCGCGCTAGCCAGCTCGTCGAGCCCCGCCGGGCAGCGCACATAGGGCGCCTCCTTCCAGCCGCGGTTGGAGCCGATCATCCCGGCCAGCAGCATCGGCTGGTCGCCCAGCCGGTCGCGGATCTCCCTCACCGCCGCCTCGAACTGTCCGCGCTCGACCGACAGGATGCCGCGGTTGTCCTCGAATTCCTTCGCGCATGTGCCGTCGCCGCCGATACTATAGGCGCGGCGGTTGGTGGTGCCCCAGTCGACGGCGATGAAACCTTCTGGCCAGCGCATGCGTCGTCAAGAACCTCCAGGAGACGCCAATGGGTTCACGACTAGCGGAAATAAGCTGCGCTGCCGACGTCCGGGCGCTTCATGGCGAGGGGCCGGTCTGGGTCGATCGCGAGACCGCGCTCTACTGGGTGAACATCACCGGCCGCAGGATTTACCGTCTTGGTGAATCGGGCGACATTCGTGAATGGGAAACGCCGATGCGAGTCGGCGCCATCGCGCCGCGGGCGAGCGGCGGGTTCATCGCCGCGACCGATCAGGGCTTTGCCCAAATCGACCTCGATTCGAACCGCTTCGACATCCTCGTCAATCCGGAAGAGCATTTGCCGGGTAACCGCTTCAACGACGGCAAGGTCGACCGGGCCGGCCGCTTCTGGGCCGGGACGATGGACGACAAGGAGCGCGAGGCGACCGGATCGCTCTACCGGCTCGATCCCGACGGCCGATGGGCCAAGCTGGACGAGGGCTATCAGGTGACCAACGGGCCGGCCTTCAGTCCCGACGGCCGCCGAATGTACCATAACGACAGCGCAAGGCAGCTGACCTACGTCTTCGACCTCGACGATGAAGGAAATCCGTCGAATCGCCAGGTGCTGATCCGGTTCGCGGGAAGCGAGGGCTATCCGGACGGAATGACGGTCGATTGCGAAGGCTGCCTGTGGATCGCCTTTTGGGACGGCTGGTGCGTGCGCCGATTCACCGACGACGGCCGCCACCTCGCCGACATTCCGCTCAAGGTGCAAAGACCGACCAGCTGCACCTTCGGCGGGCCGGATCTCGACCGCCTTTACGTGACTTCGGCGACGATTGGCATCGACGCCCAGGCGCTCGAAATGCAACCTTGTGCAGGCGGACTGCTTTTGGTGGAGGCGGGTGCGCGCGGAATCGAGCAGGTTCCGTTCGCCGGCTGAGGATAAGCGGCGAGACGCTTAAGGAGACGAACCATCGCCAACTTCATGTTCGCGACAGGGGTCGAAAACAGCATCCCGACGATCAACAACGGCGCCACCCGGATCGATCAGATGGAGGTGTGCGGCCACTACAAATATTGGCGCGAGGATTTCGACGCGGTCCAGGAGCTCGGAATTCATTTCCTGCGCTACGGCCCGCCGCTGCACCGCACGTTCCTCGGGCCCGATCGATATGACTGGAGCTTCGCCGACATGACATTCGCCGAGCTCAAGCGGCGCGACATCACGCCGATCGTCGATCTTTGCCACTTCGGCGTTCCCGACTGGATCGGCAATTTCCAGAACCCGGACTTTCCAAGGCTGTTCGCCGATTATGCCGCAGCCTTCGCCGAGCGGTTCCCGTGGGTGCAGCTGTACACGCCGGTCAACGAGATGTTCATCTGCGCGGTCTTCTCGGCAAAATACGGTTGGTGGAACGAGCAGCTGCGTTCCGACCAGGCGTTCGTCACCGCTCTCAAGCACATCGTCAAAGCCAATGTGCTGGCGATGCTGGCGATCCTTCAGCATCGCGCCGACGCCATCTTCATCCAGTCCGAATCCTCGGAATATTTCCACGCCGACAGCCCCAGCGCGATCCATCACGCCGAACAGCTCAACTCGCGCCGGTTCCTCAGCCTCGACCTCAATTACGGCCGGCGCGTCGACAGCGACATGTTCGAGTATCTGCTCGACAACGGCATGACCAAGGATGAGTACGGCTTCTTCCTCCACAATCGGCTCAAGCAGCACTGCATCCTCGGCAACGATTATTACGTCACCAACGAGCATCGGGTGTTCGAGGATGGGCGCACGACCGCCTCGGGAGAGGTGTTCGGCTACACCGAGATCACCCGCCAATATTACAATCGCTACAAGCTTCCGGTGATGCACACCGAAACCAACCTCGTCGAAGGCCCGGTCGGCGACGAGGCCGTGCAGTGGCTGTGGAAGGAATGGGCGAACGTGCTCCGGTTGCGCAACGTCGGCATCCCGACCGTCGGCTTCACCTGGTACTCGCTGACCGACCAGGTCGACTGGGACACCGCGCTTCGCGAGCAGAACGGGCACGTCAACGCGCTCGGGCTGTTCGACCTCAACCGCAACATCCGCAACGTCGGGCTCGCCTACAAGAAATTGATCCGCGACTGGCGCGAGGTGCTGCCGGCCTCCAGCCTGTGCCTGGTGGTGCCGATCGTCCCGCCCTCGCATTACGAGCTGGCCAGCGCGCGCGAGCAGGAGGAGGAGGCGAAGCGGCGGCTGCTGGAGGAAGAAATCGATTTCGAAAGCGGGAATGGCGCATGAAGATCGGACGGATCGAAACCTTCTACGTCGCGCCGCGCTGGCTGTTCGTGCGGGTCGAAAGCGACGACGGCGCGGTCGGCTGGGGCGAGGCGAGCCTCGAGGGCCATGCCGAAGCCGTCGACGGCGCGTTCGAGGCGCTCAAGGACCGCTTCGTCGGCCACGACCCGTTCCGAATCGAGGACATCTGGCAGGTCGGCTATCGCAGCGGCTTCTATCGCGGCGGCCCGGTGCTGATGTCGGCGCTCGCCGGTCTCGAGCAGGCGCTGTGGGATCTCAAAGGCCGAGCTCTCGGCCTGCCGGCCTGGGAGATGCTCGGCGGCAAGGTCCGCGACAGGGTCCGTGCCTATGCGTGGATCGGCGGCGACCGTCCGCATGAGATTGGGGCGGCCGCCAAGGCCCGCCGCGAGCAGGGGTTTTCGGCGGTGAAAATGAACGCGACGGCCGAGCTCGACTGGATCGGCACGCCGAAGCTGTTCGATGACGTGGTCGATCGGGTGAAGGCCGCCCAGGACGCCGGCATGGACGTCGGCCTCGACTTCCACGGCCGGGTCCACCGGCCGCTCGCCAAGCAGCTCGCCAGGGCGCTCGAACCGCTCGGCCTGCTGTTCATCGAGGAGCCGCTGCTGTCGGAGAATCCGGAAGGGCTGCGGCAGATCGCGGCGCTGACCTCGACGCCGATCGCGCTCGGCGAACGGCTGTTCTCGCGCTGGGACTTCAAGCCGTTCTTCGAAAGCGGCGCGGTCGACATCATCCAGCCGGACCTCAGCCATGCCGGCGGCATCCTCGAGGTCCGCAAGATCGCGGCCATGGCCGAAGCCTATGACATCGCGGTCGCCCCGCATTGCCCGCTCGGCCCGCTGGCGCTCGCCGCCTGCCTGCAGGTCGCGGGATGCACGCCCAATGTCGCGATCCAGGAGATGAGCCTCGGCATCCACTACAATGTCGGCGCCGACCTGTTCACGTATTGCGCGCACAAGGAGGAACTGACACCGGTCGACGGCTATCTGACGATCCCCGCCGGCCCGGGCCTCGGAGTCGAGATCGACGAGGATGCGGTGCGCGCCTCGGACAAGGAGCGGCATCGCTGGCGCAACCCGGTCTGGCGGCTCGACGACGGCAGCTTCGCCGAATGGTGAATCCGTCCCGCCGCTGAAAAGGCGGAGCAACCGGCCCCGCCCCCGCGTTTGCAAGGCATGAACGCCGGAGATTTTCTCGTCGATCGGCTGAAAAGCTGGGGAATCGGCCGAATTTACGGCTATCCCGGTGACGGGATCGATGGCGCCATCGGCTCCATCCAGCGCGACGGCACCGTCGATTTCATCCAGGTCCGGCATGAAGAAATGGCCGCGTTCATGGCCGTCGGGCATGCCAAGTTCACCGGCGACCCCGGGGTCTGCCTGTCGACCGGCGGGCCGGGCGCGACCCATCTCGTCACCGGCCTCTATGACGCCAAGCTCGACCACGTGCCGGTGGTGGCGATCGTCGGCCAGGCCGAGACCAGCGTTCGCGGTGCCAGCTACCAGCAGGAGCTCAACCTCGATCGCCTGTTCGCCGATGTCGCGAGCTACGTACAAGAGGTGACCCATCCGGCGCAGCTTCGCCATGTCGTCGACCGCGCCTTCCGGATTGCCGTCGCCACCCGCTCACCGACCGTCATCATCCTTCCCAAGGATCTGCAGGAGCTCGACTATCAGGCGCCGGCCCGGGTTCACGGATTCACCCGTTCGGGCGCCGGCTATGCCTTTCCCAAGACCGTCCCGTGCGAGGCAGAATTGCTCAAGGCGGCCGATGTTCTGAACTCCGGCGAAAGGGTCGCGATTCTGGTCGGCGCCGGCGCGATCGGCGCGTCGGGCGAAGTGATCGCGATCGCCGACAAGCTTGGCGCCGGTGCCGCCAAGGCATTGCTCGGCAAGTCGGCACTTCCCGACGACCTGCCGTTCGTCACCGGTTCGATCGGCCTGCTCGGGACTCGGCCAAGCTCGGACCTGATGACCCATTGCGACACCTTGCTGATGATCGGCACCGGCTTCCCCTGGTCGGAATTCCTTCCGGAGGAGGGCAAGGCGCGCGCGGTGCAGATCGACATCGACCCGGCGATGCTGTCGCTGCGTTATCCGTGCGAGGTTAATCTGCACGGCGACTCGGCCGAGACGCTTCGCGCGCTCTTGCCGCTCGTGCGGTCCAAGCACGACCGGTCCTGGCGAAAGACGATCGACCAGTGGATGCAGGACTGGTGGGCGACCTTGGAAGCGCGCGCCATGACCTCGGCCCATCCCGTGAACCCGCAGCGCGTCGTCTGGGAAATGTCGCCGCGCCTTCCCGACGATGCGGTCGTCACCAGCGACAGCGGCTCCTGCGTCAATTGGTACGCCCGCGATTATCGGGTGAAGCAGGATCAGCTGGCGTCGCTATCCGGCGGATTGGCGTCGATGGGCGCCGCGGTTCCCTATGCGATCGCCGCGAAATTCGCCCATCCCGAGCGGCCGGTCGTCGCCCTGGTCGGCGACGGGGCAATGCAGATGAACAACATGGCCGAGCTGATCACGGTCGAGAAATATTGGCGGCGCTGGACCGACCCGCGGCTGGTAGTCTGCGTGTTCAACAATGAGGATTTGAACCAGGTCACCTGGGAGCAGCGGGTGATGAACGGCAATCCGCGCTTCGACGCCAGCCAGGACATCCCGGACGTCCGCTATTCGAGCTTCGCCGAATTGATCGGGCTGAAAGGCATATTCGTCGACGATCCCGAGCGGCTCGGCGACGCCTGGGAGGAAGCGCTTGCCGCCGACCGCCCCGTCGTCCTCGAGGTCAAGACGGACCGCGAGATCGCGCCGCTTCCGCCGCATATCACCCTGGCCCAGGCCAGGCGTTTCGTCAGCTCGATGGCAAAGGATGAATCTGCGGGTCACGTCATCCGCGACACGGCGCGGCAGGTCGTCAACGCCCTGTTCGAAAAGGCCGACTAGCCGATCCGGCCGATCCGCCGCTTGGCGACTTTGCCGGCGCCGTCGCGCTGGTACGGAATCTTGTCGAGCTTGCCGCGCAGGTCGTCGAGGCTTGGATCGGGATCGACCACCGCACCGGTATAGCGGGCGTCGCACTCCGCTTCCTCGGGCGTAAGCTCGCGCAAATAGGTGATTGTCAGCCGGCGTCCGAAGACGTCGTCGCCGCGCAGCTTGAGCTCGGGCTCGGCGTCATCGGGCAGGTTGTCGCGGATTGCGGCCAGGGTGTTGATGAGACTGTCGAGCGACGTGTAGTCGCTGATCTCGATGAAATCCTTGACGCGTCGGCCCATGATCCTCTCCCCGTCCCGCGGGGGCTCAGTTACTGTCCGCCCGAATCCGGGCGCAATGTCTAATCCAGTTTTATCCCCAAGGAAGTTGCGTTGCTGTGAACAAGTCGTCGGATGAGGTTTAGGATCGCGTGACCGATGCTCCGTTGATGCTGCGTTCAGGGTCCCTCGAGCTCGAGCTCGATCCCGCGATCGGCGGAGCGATCGCCAGTTTCACCTGGACCGCGGACGGTCGGCGGACGGCGGTCTTGCGCGACAGCCGCGCTCCGCTGAATAACGTTCTCGACGCCGCGAGTTTCCCGCTGGTTCCGTTCGTCAACCGGATTCGCGGCGGAAGCTTTACGTTTCGGGGTCGGCGGATCGTGCTGAGGCCGAACATGCCCGGCGACCCAAGCCCGTTGCACGGCCAGGGATGGACCAATCCGTGGCGGACCGAATCGTCCTCTGAGGCGGAGGCGGTGCTCGCCTTCGACCACCAGCCCGGCGAATGGCCGTGGGCCTATGAGGCACGCCAGCATTTCCGGCTGGTCGGCGACTCGTTGTCCCTGCGCCTCAGCTGCCGCAACGTCTCAGACGAGCCCATGCCCTGCGGCCTCGGCGTGCACCCCTATTTCCGCTGCGGGCCGGAAACCCGGATTCAGACCTATGTCGATGAGGTGTGGACGGTTGACGCCGACCTGCTTCCGGTCGAGCGCGTCGCCGCCACCGGCCGCTACGCCATCAACGATTCGCCGATTTGCGGCCGCGGGCTCGACAATGGCTACGGCGGCTGGAGCGGCTGCGCGCTGCTGACCGATCCCGGCTGGCCGTTCGAGCTCATGCTGACTTCCAGCCAGGCGCGGTTTTTCCAGATCTATTCGCCGGCCGAGGGCGGGTTTTTCGCCGCCGAGCCGGTCAGCCACGCCAATGGCGCGCTCAACGAGCCGGAATCGAGCTGGGCCTCGCTTGGGCTGCAGGTGCTGCAGCCGGGCGAGGAGATGGACCTCGACATGCGGCTCGAGGTGCAGCCGAAGGCGGCCTAGCATCGGTTGATACGGCGAGAAGCGCCCGTATATAGGCCTTCCTGCCGCTGGCGCTCGATCCCCAAGGTCGATGCGCTTCGCACCGGAGACGTGGGTGAGTGGCTGAAACCAGCGGTTTGCTAAACCGCCGTACGGGG
>CAMPJH010000004.1 GCA_946886845.1 uncultured Sphingomonas sp.
ACATAGGACACGGAGTCGATGATTCCGACATCCGCGCCTGGGGCCGCAAATGTTGCGCTTGCCTGCACGGGAGCCGCGCCGACGTAGATAGCGCCGCCGAGCACTCCGCCGGCCGTGGCGCTCGCAGGCATGTTGGCCAAGGTCTCGGCGGTGGTGAACGTCTTGGATGCGACGACGACCAGGGTCGTCGCCGGATCGAGCGTCTCGACCGCCTGCTCGAACGCCTGCGGATCGATGTTCGACAGGAAGCTGACCGTGACCCGGGTACCGGAACGCCCGAGCGCATCGACCAGCAGCGCCGGCCCGAGCACCGAGCCGCCGATGCCGATGTGAAGGATTGAGCTGACGTCACCGAAGGCTCCGACCTCGATCGCATCGACCAATGCGCGCATCCGCAAGCGCCGCGACGAGGCAAGCTCGACGGCTTGCGGATCGCCCGACCCGCGCTCGGCGACATGCCCGGCCGGTCGGGCCTCGGTCGGGTTGACGATTTCTCCGGCGAACAAGGCCTCGCGTGCCGACGGCAAGCCGCGCTTTTCGGTGAGCGCCGCGAACGCCTCGATCAGGCCCTCGTCGAGGTGCGTTTTCGACCAGTCGAAGTAGAGCCCGGCGACGTCGTGCGCGAGGCGGCTTAGCCGGTCGCCCTCGTCGGAGAACAGCTCATCGAGGCGCTTGAGCGGATGCTCGTCGATCGACTTCCATGCGTCTTGTCGCATTGGCGAGCGTCATACCGGCGGCGGCGGCAATTGCCATAGCTTGACGTTCGCGGCCCGCGCCCCGAACAAGCGGCCGATGCGCCGCTCCAAGACCCGCAAGCCTGACAAGACCAAGCGCGGCGGTTTGCTGCGACTGATCGTCACGGTCGCGGTCCTCGCCTGGGCCATCCGAAGCCTGGTCTTCGCGCCCTTCAGCATCCCGACCGGATCGATGCTCCCGACCCTGTACGTCGGCGACTATCTGATCGCCGCCAAATGGCCCTACGGCTTTTCGCGCTACAGCTTTCCTTTCCATTTCCCGCCGATCAACGGCCGGATCCTGTCGAACCTTCCGGAACGCGGCGACGTCGTCGTCTTCGTCACTCCTGGGGGCGAGGGCGAGGATTTGATCAAGCGCGTAATCGGCCTGCCCGGCGACACGGTCGAGGTTCGCGACGGGCGGGTGGTTCTTAATGGCCGCCTTGTCCCGCGCGGCGACATGCAGCCGGTGGCGATCCCGGTTTCCCCGAACATGCCCTGCCGCGTTGTCCCCGGAGCGACGATGATGTTGAGTGGGAGCGGCGGCGAGCAGACGTGCGTTTACCCGACCTATGTCGAGACGCTGCCGAACGGCACCAGCTACACGGTCATCGACCAGGTCGATAATCCGCTGGCCGACCGGCTTGCGCCGGTCCGCGTCCCCGCCGGCCGCCTGTTCCTAATGGGAGACAATCGCGACGACAGCCTCGATAGCCGCTTTTCCGTCGCCGAGGGCGGTATCGGCATGGTTCCTCTCGAAAATGTCGTCGGCCGCGCCACCGTGTTGTTCTGGTCGACCGACGGAAGCGCCAACTATTGGCTGCCATGGACGTGGTTCTCCGCGCTTCGCGCCGACCGCATCGGCCGCACCTTCGCCACGGACGATCGATGAGCAACGAGATTGCCGCGTTCGTCGCCGACCAGCTCGGCTATACGCCAAGGAGCATGCCGCTGTTCGAAGCCGCGCTGACCCACGCCAGCAGGCGCGGCGACAATTACGAGCGACTGGAGTTCCTTGGCGACCGCGTGCTCGGAGTGGTGATCGCGCGCTGGCTCTACGAGCGTTTCCCGGACGAGAGCGAAGGCAAATTGTCGCGCCGGTTCAACACGCTGGTTGCCCGCGAGACATGCGGAGAAATCGGCCGCGAGCTCGGGCTTCCGGGGATCATGAGACTCGGAAAGCAGGCGCGCGACGATGGCGCGAACTGGAGCGACAACGTCGTCGGCGACGTCGTCGAAGCGCTGATCGGAGCGGTGTTTCTCGACTCCGGCCTCGACGAAGCTGAAACGCTCGTCCGGCGCCTGTGGACGCCGCTGGTCGAGGAACAGAAGCGCGTTCCCAAGCACGCCAAGTCCGCGCTCCAGGAGCTTGCCGCCGCCCGCAACCTCGCCAATCCCATCTATGAAGTCGTGAGTCGGAGCGGCCCGCACCACACGCCGCGCTTTACGGTCCGGGTATCGATCTCGAAGCTCGGCGATGCCGAAGCCGAAGGATCGAGCAAACAGGAAGCCGAGACCGCGGCCGCGAATGCGTTGCTGGAGAAGCTGCAATGAGCGGCGCGCCCACCCGCGCCGGTTTCGTCGCCGTGGTCGGCGCGCCCAACGCCGGCAAGTCGACCCTGGTCAATGCGCTGGTCGGGCAAAAGGTGGCGATCGTCAGCGCCAAGGCGCAGACGACGCGCTCGCGCTTGATGGGCATAGCCGTTGCCGGTGAAGCCCAGATCCTGCTGGTCGACACGCCCGGCATCTTCGAGCCCAAGCGGCGGCTCGACCGGGCAATGCTGGCTGCGGCATGGAGCGGTGCCGACGATGCCGACCTCATCCTGCTGGTCGTCGATTCCGCCGCCGGAGTGAACCGCGAGGTCGAGCAGGCGATCGCCGGCCTCGACAAGCGCCGGCACCCGTTGTTCATCGCCCTCAACAAGGTCGACCTGGTGAAGAAGCCGCAGCTGCTCGGCCTCGCCGCGCAGCTGACCGAGCGGCTGGACCCGCAACAGCTGTTCATGATCAGCGCCGCCCAGGGCGACGGCGTTCCCGACCTCAAGGCGGCCCTCGCGCAAGCGGTGCCCGAGAGCCCGTGGCTCTATCCCGAGGACGAAGTGTCCGACGCCACCGACCGGATGATCGCCGCCGAGCTGACCCGCGAGCAGATTTACGAGCAGCTGTACCAGGAGCTGCCCTACGCCGCGGCGGTCGAAACCGAGAGCTGGGAAGACCGGGCGGATGGATCGACCGCGATCCGCCAGCAGATCCTGGTCGAGCGCGACAGCCAGAAAGCGATCGTCATCGGCAAGGGCGGCAAACGGCTCAAAGACATCGGCCAGAAAGCCCGCGAGGCGATTGCGGAGCACCTCGGCCGCAAGGTGCATTTGTTCCTGCACGTGAAGGTCAATCCCAAGTGGGGAGAGGACCGCTCGCTTTACCAGGACATGGGCCTCGAGTGGTCGGACTAAGCGAGAATCTCGTCGACCCACTGCGGGACGAGTGCCCCCGCCGCGCCGGTTCGGCTTTCGGCGAAGAGATAGCTACCCGCGCTCGGCTCCAGGTTCATCTCGAGGGTTCGCGCTCCGCAATAAAGCGCGGTCTGGACGAAACCCGCCGCCGGATAGACCGCGCCCGAGGTTCCGATCGAGACGAACAGGTCGCAACGCTGCAGCGCCGCCTCGATGCGGTCCATTTCGTAGGGCATCTCGCCAAACCAGACGATGTCGGGCCGAACCTTGCCGGCTTGGCCGCAGGCCGGGCAGCTCGCGCCCTCCCCCATCGGCCCGGCCCAGTCGAACCGTTGGTCGCAGGCCAGGCACCAGCCCTTGGCGAGCTCGCCGTGCATGTGCAGCAGCCGCTTCGATTCGGCGCGCTCATGCAGATCATCGACATTCTGGGTGACTAGCAGGAGCTCGCCCGGCCATTGCGAGTCGAGCCGCGCCAGCGCCCTGTGCGCGGCGTTCGGCTCGACCGTCGCGAGCCTGGCTCGTCGCGCGTCATAGAAGGCCTGGACCAGCGCCGGGTCGCGGCGGAACGCCTCGGGCGTGGCGACATCCTCGACCCGGTGCCCCTCCCACAGGCCGTCGGGGCCGCGAAAGGTCGCAAGCCCGCTCTCGGCCGATATGCCGGCGCCGGTCAGGATGACGATGTTGTGGATTTCGCCAGCCATGGCCGCCGCTTAGCCATCGGCCGGCGCTTGCGCCATTCGTCGCGACGATTGATTAGTTTTCCGAAATCCCGCAGCTTCCCAACCGCACGTTACCGATTGAACGAGAGGGGGCCGCGATGGTGATCCGCACTATTCTTTGCCTGGCCGCGGTCGCGGCCCTGGCCGGTTGCGATACCTACGAAAAGCCCGACGGCAAGGCGATCGAGCAACAGCTTCGAGCCAATGAGGCGAGGTGGAACCGTGCGTATGCCGAGCACGACGCGAAAGCCCTGGCGAGCATGTATGCCGACGACGCCGCGCTGGCCAATCCGGGCGAGGAGCTGGTCCAAGGCAAGGCGGCAATCGATCAGGCGACCGCTGCCTTCGCTTCCGATCCCAACCTGAAGGTAGCTTTCCAGGCGAATCGGATCCAGGTGTCGCGGTCGGGCGACCTGGCCTACACGCGCGGCCGCTATACGATGACGATGACCGATGCCGAGACCAACAAGCCGGAGACCAGCACCGGCCATTATCTGACCGTCTGGCGCCGGCAGGCGGACCGCAGCTGGAAGGTCGTCGAGGACTTCGTGACCCCCGGTGGCCCGCTACCCGAGTCGCAAGGCGCAACCCCGACCCTCTAGCAGATTCCGGTTTGCGTTTGGCGGTGGCGATCCCTTAGGTAGCGACCTCACCAATCCAGCGGAGACCATCAGGAATGCGTTTGACCAGACTCGCCCATTTTGCCCTTGCCGCAGCGATCGCCGCGGCTCCGATCGTAACCGCGGCGGCTGTTGCCGCCACGCCCGCGGAAGTGAAACCTGGCATGCAGGTCGTCGATCCCAGCGGGGGCACGGTCGGCACGGTGACCGGCGTTAGCGGCGACAACCTCATCCTCAAGACCGACAAGCATGAGCTGCATCTGCCGCTCGCCTCATTCACCGCGAACGAGGGCAAGCTCCTGTTCGGAATGACCGCCGCGCAGCTCAACGCCGAAGCCGAAAAGCAAATGGCAGCGGCGAGCGCGGCGATCGTCGCCGGAGCGCAGGTGTATGGCAGCGAAGGAACGCTGGCCGGGCAGATCGAAGCGGTCGATGCCGAGCTCGTGACGATCAAGCTGACCAGCGGTGCTTCGGTCCGGATTCCGCGGTCGAGCATCGGCGGCAGCGACAAGGGCGCGGTCCTCGGCATGACCGCCGCGCAGCTCACCGAGCTCGCTTCGCAGGCCGTGAGCCCCGAGCAGGCCGACACCGGCCAATAGCGCTGGAACTCCGGCGCTCGACCAGTCATTGACCGGACGTGGCGCGCGGGAAAATCCGGATCGGAATTGGCGGCTGGACCTATCCGCCGTGGCGCGGAACCTTTTATCCGCCTGGCCTGCCGCAAAAGCGCGAGCTGGAATATGCGTCGCGGCAGTTCGGCGCGATCGAGATCAACGCCACCTTCTACGGCCGGCAGAGCCCCAAAAGCTGGAAAACCTGGGCCGACACGGTGCCGGAGGGATTCCAGTTTGCGGTCAAGGGCTCGCGCTATTGCGTGACCCGGCCGAAGCTGGCCGACGCAGGCGAAGGGATCGGCAATTTCCTCGCGCAGGGCCTCGAGATGCTCGGCCCCAAGCTCGGGCCGATCCTGTGGATGCTGGCGGCGCGGCGCAAATTCGACCGCGAGGACATCGCGGCCTTCCTCGAGCTGCTGCCTGAAAAGCTCGACGGGATTCTCCTTCGGCACGCGATTGAGCCACGTCACGAAAGCTTCCGCGACGAGGCGTTCTTCACCCTGTGCCGTGAGCATGACGTCGCAATCGTGTTCGGCGACGACGACGAATTTCCGACGATCGAAGCCGACACGGCGAGCTTCGCTTATGCCCGCCTCCAGCGCATTCGCGAGGACGTGCCGACCGGTTATGACGATGCTGCGCTCGAGAAATTCGCGGCAAAGGCGCGCAGCTGGCAGAGCCGCGGCCACGATTCCTACATTTTCATGATCAACGGGGCGAAGGTGCGCGCACCGGCCGCCGCGCTGGCCCTGCAGGAACGGCTCGGCTAACACTCGCGGCGATGCGCAGCGCCGACCAGCCGATCCGGATTTCGCTGATCGCGCCCAACGGGCGGATGGGGCAAGCGATTGCCGCCGCGGTCGAGCGGGATTCGCGCTTCGTAATCGACCAGGAACGCGGCGATGTCCTGGTCGATTTCTCAGCGCCGGCGGCGCTCGAGGAAAACCTCGAGCGGGCCGTATCTGCCGGATTGCCGATCCTGGTCGGCACCACCGGCCTCAATGAGGATTCAGATGCCCATATCGCCGAGGCGGCGAAAAAGGTTGCGGTGCTTCGCGCCGCCAACACATCGCTTGGGGTCGCCGTCCTAGCCGATCTCGTCGAGCGGGCGGCGCGGGCGCTCGGCGCCGAGTGGGATATTGAGATCGTCGAGATGCATCACCGCAACAAAGCAGACGCGCCGTCTGGGACCGCGCTGGCGCTCGGTGAGGCGGCGGCGCGTGGGCGCGGCGGCCCGCTAAGCGCGGACCGTGGGCGCGACGGCACCGGGCTCAAGCGCGAACCCGGCTCGATCGGCTTCGCGTCGTTGCGCGGCGGAACCGTAGCCGGCGAGCATGATGTGATTTTTGCCGGCCCCGACGAGCGCCTGATCCTGTCGCACCGGGCGGAGAACCGGATGATCTTCGCTCGCGGAGCGCTGGCGGCGGCGCGGTTCCTGATCGACAAACCGGCCGGTCTCTATTCGATGCGCGACGTCGTCGATCAGTTGTGAAGACGGCGGAGGTTTTCGAGTTTTTCCGCCGACTGGCCGAGGACAATCCGGCGCCGACGACCGAGCTCGACTACAGCAACCCCTACACGTTGCTGGTCGCCGTAGTCCTTTCGGCGCAGGCGACCGACGCCGGAGTCAACCTCGCCACCCGCGAGCTTTTCAAGCACGTGCAAACGCCGAGGCAGATGATCGCGCTCGGCGAGGATCGGCTTCGCGAACAGATCAAGACGATCGGGCTGTTCAATACCAAGGCGAAGAACGTGATCGCCTTGTCCGAGGCGCTGATCCGCGACTTCGGCGGCGAGGTGCCGCGCACTCGCGAGAAGCTTCAGAGCTTGCCGGGGGTCGGCCGCAAGACAGCCAATGTCGTTCTCAACACGGCGTTCGGCGAGGAAACCTTCGCCGTCGACACCCATGTGTTCCGGGTCTCGAACCGGACCGGCCTGGCGCCTGGCAAGACGCCCGACCAGGTCGAGGCCAAGCTCGACGCAATCGTGCCTCAGCCGTTCCGGCGCGATGCGCATCACTGGCTGATTCTGCACGGCCGTTATGTCTGCAAGGCGCGGACCCCGGAATGCTGGCGCTGCGTGGTCGCGGACCTGTGCCGCTACAAGCCGAAGACTCCGGCGCCGAAGGTCAGACCCAGCGGCGCTCGAAGCGCGAACCGAGCGTCGTCAGAAGCTCGTACTGGCTGAGGCCGGAGGCTTCCGAGGCGGTCGGCAGATCGTAATCGAGCTCGACCCAATCGCCTTCCTTGAGATCCGCGGCGGCGTCGCACCCCAGAGCGACCAGGTCCATCGAAACCCGGCCCAGTACCGGTAACGCGAATTCGCCGGCAAATGCCGTTCCTCGGGCGGAGAAGCCGCGAAGGTAGCCGTCGGCGTAACCGATGTTGACGATCGCCGCCTCGGTGTCGGCGACGGCGGCGAAGGCGGCGCCGTAGCCGCAGCTTTCGCCGGCGCGAACTGTGCGGCGCTGAACGATTTGAGCCTCGACCCGAGCTACCTGGCGGATGTTTCCATCGGCCTCGGGGCGAGGAACTCCGCCGTACAGCGCGAGGCCGGGACGAACGAGGTCGAAGCTATAGTCGGGCCCTAGGCAAATGCCTGCCGAATTGGCCAGGCTGTAACGCTCGGCCGGGATGGCCGCCTTCAGCTCGGAAAAGCGCTTAAGCTGGAGCGCGTTCATGTCGCTGGGCTCGTCGGCGCAGGCCAGATGGCTGTGCAGCGTGGCGATCGAGAGACCTTCGACGCAACCGACGTCTTCGGGCTCGAGGCCGAGCCGGTTCATGCCCGTGTCGATCATCACATCGCACCGCCGGTCGGGCGCGATCTGCTTCCAACGCGCGACCTGCTCGATGCTGTTGAGAACCGGCCGCGCGGTCGACTGCACGGCGGTATCGGCATCGTCCGCGCCGACCCCGTGCAGGACGACGAGCGAAGAATCGCCCGGAACCGGGCCAAGGTCCTCGGCTTCAGCATAGGTCGAGACGAAGAAGGTCCGGCAGCCGGCGTCGTACAGCGTCCGCATCGTCTCGCGTGCGCCGATCCCGTAGCCGTCCGCCTTGATCGCCGCCCCGGCGGGCACTCCGGCGCGATCCTCGAGCCAGTGCCAATTGTGCTTAAGCGCGGCCCGGTCGAGCGTGAGGCGAAGCGGGCGGTGCATTCGCCGGGCCTAGCCCCGCTAACCCTGCGCGTCGAGATTGGCCTTCGCGCTGCTCCAGTTGCGGCCGTCGAACGCTTCGATCGCAAGCTCGGGCGGCTCATCGAGGCACCTGGCGTTGACGCTCCACGAATCGGGGTGCGAGCGCGGCTGGTAGAAGCTCTTCACCCCGCAACGGCGGCAGAACAGATGCTCGGCCGCACCCGTGCCGAACCGATAGCTGGTCAAGGCGTCGCGGCCGGTGAGCAGCTCGAAGCGTTCGTGCGGCACGACGACGTGGATAAATCCGGTCATCCGGCACACCGAACAATTGCAGTCGAGCGCCGGAACCGGCGGACCGGAAACCTCGGCCTCGAACCGTACCGCCCCGCAATGACAGCCGCCGCTCACTTTCATGAACGGCGGCCTAGGTGCGCTTCGGCTGGGGAGCAAGCCTGCGCTAGGGTCGGGCGGCGACGACGATCGTGCCGTTGCGGCTGGCCAGCTGCTCGCTCCTGGTGCGCGCCTTAGCCAGGACATCGGAGCGGCATTGTCGCACCGTGTTCTTGCCTTTGAGATCGAGATCCGACGCCTTGCCGCACACCTCATGCGCGGCGATGACCAGCCTCTGGTCGAGCGCTCGCCGTCCGGCAGCGGTGGACAGGTTCAGATCGGCCGTCTGGACGACGCTAACATTGACGTCTTGGGCGACGGTCGGCTCGGCGAGAGCCGGAACCGCCTTGATGGCGACGGCGGTGATCAATGCCGAGGCGATGACGATACGAATGGCGGACATGGTCGCTTCCTTCTGCTTCTAAAGCGACCTTCCAATTAGTCCCGATTCGAAACTTACGTCAGCCACGATGTCGTGCTATCATTCTGCAATATTGCAGAACGTCGACCCTCGATCGAAACGCTAGGATCGCTCACCATGTTCGACTGGAACGACCTGCGCTATTTCCTTGCCGTCGCGCGGGAAGGCAGCACTCTTGCCGCCGGCCGCGCGCTGCGGGTCAGCCAGACAACGGTGGCGCGGCGGACTGCGGCACTGGAACGGGCGGTCGGCTTGCCGCTCTTCGAAAAGCGTCAGGCGGGTTACGTTCTGACCCCCGCCGGCGAGCAGCTGCTCCGACAGGCCGAGCAGGTCGAATTGGCCGCGAACAGCTTCGCGGAGGCGGCGGGAGGCGCGGCGCGCGATCTCAGCGGAACGGTCAGGATCACCACCGAGGAAATCTATGCGATCACACTGCTCGCTCCGTTGCTGACCGAGCTGCGCGAGCTTCACCCCGAAATCGTCATCGACCTCGATACCAGCCAGCAAATCCGCGATCTCGGCGCCGGCGAGGCCGATATCTCACTCCGGAGCACCAAGAGCCGGAGCCAGCCGGCGGGCCTGGCCGGGCGCCAGCTGTGCGTCGACGACTGGGCCCTCTACTGCAGCCGCGACTATGCGGCTCGTCACGGGGTCCCCGCCAGCCTGAAGGATCTCAACCAACACCCGTTCATCGGCGGCGGCGGCGGCAATCTGTGGGTCCACTACCAGGCCTGGCTGCAAGCGCTGGGACTGGAGCAGCAGGTGGCGATGCACCATGCGACATCCGGCGGGCTGCTGTCCGGCGTCCGTTCCGGCTTCGGGATCGCGGTTCTGCCGTGCGCCATCGCAGATGCCGAACCCGATCTCGTCCGCTGCCTGCCGCCGCGCGAGAATCATGGCCGCATCCTGTGGCTGTTCACGCACGAGCGGGTGCGCCACACGCCGCGCGTGCGGACGGTGATCGACTTCCTCTACGAGCGGCTCAGCCGCCACGTGCGTGACTTGCGCGCGAAGCGCGCCGCCGCCTGATTATTCGACGGTGACGCTCTTCGCCAAATTGCGGGGTTGGTCGACGTCGGTGCCCTTGAGCACCGCCACGTGATAGGCGAGCAGCTGCACCGGCACCGCATAGACAATCGGCGCGATCAGCGGGTGGACCTCGGGCATTTCGATTGTCGCCAGGCAGCCCTCGCCCGCTTCCTCGATGCCGCGAGCGTCGCTGATCAGGATGATCTTGCCGCCGCGGGCGCGCACTTCCTGCATGTTGCTGACGGTCTTCTCGAACAGCGGCCCGGACGGCGCCAGGACAATCACCGGGACGTCCTCGTCGATCAGCGCGATCGGTCCGTGCTTCATTTCTCCAGCGGCATAACCTTCGGCATGGATGTAGCTGATTTCCTTGAGCTTTAGCGCGCCCTCGAGCGCCATCGGATAATAAGGGCCGCGGCCGAGGTAGAGGACGTCGCGGGCGGGCGCGACGAGATGCGCCATGGCGGCGATGTCGTCGTCATGGCCGAGCGCCGCGTTGAGCGCGGCTGGCACCTGCTGGAGGTCGGCGACGATGTCGCGCTCCTCGTCGCGGCCGATAACGCCCCGCGCGCAGGCGAGGTTGGCGGCGAGCGCGGCCAGCACGGCCAGCTGGCAGGTGAACGCCTTGGTCGAGGCGACCCCGATCTCGGGACCGGCGTGGGTCGGGAGCAGCAGGTCGGCCTCGCGCGCCATCGAGCTGGTCGGAACGTTGACGACCACCGCGATCCGCTGCTGCTCGGCCCTGGCGTGGCGAAGCGCGGCAAGCGTGTCGGCGGTCTCGCCCGACTGGCTGACGAACAGCGCCAGCCCACCCGGCTCGAGCACCGGGTTGCGATAGCGGAACTCGGAAGCGACATCGATGTCCACCGGGACCCGGGCGAATTGCTCGATCCAATATTTGGCGACGAGACCGGCGTAATAGCTGGTGCCGCAGGCGACGATGGTGATCCGGTCGATCGCGGCCAGGTCGAAGCTGATGTCGGGAAGCGCGACCTCGCCTTCGAACGGGCGGATATAGCTCTGCAGGGTCTGGGCGACGACGATCGGCTGCTCGAAGATCTCCTTCTGCATGTAATGGCCGTAATTGCCCTTCTCGACCGGCGTCGATGTCGCGCCGGATTCGACGATCTCGCGCTCGACGGGTGCATTGTCGCGGTCGAAGATGTGGATGCCGTCGCGGCGGACCACCGCCCAATCGCCTTCCTCGAGATAAGCGATCCGCTGGGTCCAGGGCGCCACCGCGATCGCGTCCGATCCCAGGTAGTTTTCGCCTTTTCCGTAGCCGACGGTCAGCGGGGCGCCCATTCGCGCGCCGATCACGAGGTCGGGATGGTCGCGGAACAGAAAGGCCATGGCGAAGGCGCCCTGCAGTCGCGGCAGGATCGCGGCGACCGCCTCCTGCGGGCCCATTCCCCCCTCCATCTCGCGGGCGACGAGATGGCCGACGACCTCGGTGTCGGTTTCGCTTTCGAACTTGCGCCCTTGCGCGATCAGCTCGTCGCGAAGCGGCTTGAAGTTCTCGATGATGCCGTTGTGGACCAGGGCGACCGGGCCGACGATGTGCGGATGGGCGTTGCCGACGGTCGGCGCGCCGTGGGTCGCCCAGCGGGTGTGCGCGATCCCGACCGTTCCGGCGAGCGGATGGGCGTCGAGCTCGCGCTTCAAATTCTCGAGCTTGCCCTCGGCCCGGCGCCGCTCGAACTTGCCGCGGTCGACCGTGCAGATCCCGGCCGAATCATAGCCGCGATACTCGAGCCGCTTGAGGCCGTCGAACAGCCGCGACGCGACCGGCTTGTCCCCGACGATCCCGACAATCCCGCACATCTATTGCGCGGCCTTCTTCGTCATCCGATCGCGGAACCGCCTCGCCCAGCCGGCGACGCCTTTCTGCTCGCTTCGCTCCACGGCCAGGCTGTCCGGGTCGACGTCGCTGGTGATGACCGACCCGGCGCCGACGATGGCGCCGTCGCCGATCGTCACCGGCGCCACCAAGGCGGTGTTCGAGCCGATAAAGGCGCCCTCGCCGATGACCGTCCGATATTTGCCGAAGCCGTCGTAATTGCAGGTGATCGTGCCGGCGCCGATGTTGGCGCCGCTGCCGATTTCGGCATCGCCGACATAGGACAGATGATTGACCTTGGCGCTGGCGGCGACCTTGGCGTTCTTGAGCTCGACGAAATTGCCGACTTTCGATCGTTCGCCGAGGGTGGTGCCGGGACGGATCCGGGCGAACGGCCCGATCGAGGCGCGGGTGCCGATGATCGCGCCTTCGATGTGGCTGAAGGCCTTGATGGTCGCTCCGTCGGCCACCTCGACGCCGGGGCCGAACACCACGTGCGGCTCGACCGTGACGTCGCGGCCGAGCTTCGTGTCATAAGCGAACCACACGCTTTCAGGGTCGATCAGGGTCGCGCCTTCGTCGAGCACCTGCTCGCGGCGGCGGCGCTGCCATTCGAGCTCGAGATGAGCAAGCTCGGCGCGGCTGTTGACCCCGGCGGTCTCGTACGGGTCGCCCTCGATCACCACCGCCTCGCGCCCCTCCGACGCCGCGATATTGACCACGTCGGGCAGATAATATTCGCCGGCGGCATTGTCGTTCTTCACCTGGCCGAGCCAGCGCAGCAGGTCGGGCGCCCGAATCGCCATCATTCCGGAGTTGCACAGGCGGACCTCGCGCTCCTCCGGGGTGGCGTCGCGATACTCGACCATCTTGGCGATCCGATCGCCCTCGCCGAGGATGATCCGCCCATAGGCGCCGGGATCGGCTGGCTTCGAAGCCAGCACGACGATCCCCGGACCGTCGGCGCCATTGAGCCGCTCGAGCATCCGGGCCAAGGTCGCCGGTTCGACGAACGGGGTGTCGCCATAAAGGACGAGCACCGCACCGTCATAGCCGCTTAGCGAATCCTTCGCCTGCAGGACGGCGTGCCCGGTGCCTTTCTGCTCGGCCTGGTGAGCGACCGCGACGTCGCGCTCGCTCAAGGTGCGCTCGACCTGGTCCCGGCCTTTGCCGACCACGACCACGCGCTTGCTTGCGCCGAGGCCGTCGACCCGGTCGAGCAGGTGCAGAAGCAGAGGTTGCGACGCGATCGGGTGCAGCACCTTGTGCGTGTCGGAACGCATCCGCGTCCCCTGGCCCGCGGCGAGGATCACGACGGCGAAATCGGGCACCTGGCTCATCCTCCGGGCTGAATGGCATGAGCCACTGGTCAGCGCCAGTGGCGGCGGCAACGAAAAAGGGCGGCCCGCCGGCCGCCCTTCAAGAGGAAAGTATCGAAATGCCGATCAGAAAGTCGCGTAGGCCTCGTTGCCGACAAAGCCCATTTTCTCGACGTGGGCACGCTTGGTGATGGCGAGGACTTCGTCGACGAGCTCATAGCGAGCATTGGGCTCCGGCTGGAGGTGAAGCTCCGGAATCGGGTCCATCTGCTGGGTCGCGTCGAGATACAGCCGAAGCTGCTGTGGCGAGACCGGGGCGCCGTTCCACAATATCTGGTTCGAGGCGGTCACCACGACCTTGTTCTTCACCGGGTCGATCGGCGGCGGCGGCATGTCGGTCTGGTCCTGCGGAAGGTCCAGCTTCACCGCGTGCGACTGCACCGGGATGGTGATGATGAACATGATCAGCAGCACCAGGAGCACGTCGATCAAAGGGACAACGTTCATGTCCATCATCGGCTCACCCTTAGGGTTGTCGGTGCTGGTCTGCATTGCCATTAAAAGGAACTCCTATCCTGCGCGGACGCCGGAGAGCGGCGGCGGCTCGGAAATGAACCCGATCCGCGCGAAGCCCGCGCGCTGCATGGTGAAGACGGCACCGCCGATGCACCGGTACGGAGTGTCGACGTCGCCGCGGATATGCGCTTCCGGCATCGTTTCCTCGGTGAGGTTCTCGACACCGCCGACAGCAGCGATCTGGTCCTCGAGCTTCTTCACTGCCCGGTTGAGCAGCTCCTCGCTGTTGACCTTGGTCATGTTCCAATAGACCTCGCAGGTGCCGCCGGGGCCGCCGCGGACCGTCAGCGAGACGTTCTCCGGCTTGGTCGTCGTCGGCTCGTAGCGGACGTTCGGCAATTGCACCGGAACCGTCTGGATGATGACCGGCACGGTGACCAGGAAGATGATCAGCATCACCAGCATCGTGTCAGCCAGAGGGATGACGTTGATGTCGGAAATGGCGGATTCTTCGTCGTCGCCGTCAGCCGGGCCTACGTTCATTGCCATCGATAATGCGCCTTCATTCTACCGCCTTGAGGGGCCGGACCGCGAACAGGCGGGCCGGCCATTCGAGCTTGCTTACGCCGTCGGCGTTTCCGCGCCGCTGCGGACCGGCTGCCGTGCGCCGCCGCCCGCAGTCGCCGTCGCCGCTCCGGTGGAGCGACCCGCGGCGGCCGGCTTTGCGTCGCCGAAGCGCGGCTTCACCGCACCGTTCGACATCAGATAGCCGTGCAAGTCGTTGGTGAAGGCCGCGAGGTCCTCCATGATCGACTTGTTGCGGCGAATCAGCCAGTTGTAGGCGAGCACGGCCGGAACCGCGACGACCAGGCCGAGCGCGGTCATGATCAGCGCCTCGCCGACCGGGCCGGCGACGGCGTCGATCGATGCCTGACCGGCGGCGCCGATCTTGATCAGCGCGCGGTAGATGCCGATGACGGTACCGAACAGTCCGATGAACGGAGCGGTCGAGCCAACCGTCGCGAGGAAGGCAAGGCCTTCGCCGAGCCGGGCGCCGATCTGGCCCTGGCTGCGTGCCAGGCTGTTGGCCATCCAGTCATGCTGGTCGATCGGGTCGGTCAGCTTGCCGTGCTGCTCCTGGGCCACCAGGGCGTCATCGACGATCGCACGATAGGCGCTCTTGGCATCGAGCTTGGTCGCGGCTTCGCGCAGGCTCGGCGAGTTCCAGAAGCTCGACCGGACCTTGCGGCCCTGCGAGATGATCTTCTGCTGCTGCATCAGCTTGGTGAACAGGATGTAGAAGGAGAAAACCGACATCATGACCAGGATGATGAACACCGACCAGGCGATGAGGCCGCCCTGCTGAAGAGCAGGCAGCAGGCCGTAGGGATTCTCTCCGGCGGGAGCGGCAGCCGCGGCTGCGGTGAGTTGGAGAAGTGCCATATTCGTCTACTTTCCTCTGATAAACCTCTAAAAAACCATCAGTCGTCAGTCGGTCGGAAGGACCCAGCGAATAGTGCCGGATACCTTGTCGGATACCGGGTTTCCGCTGCTATCGTGCGCGGGAGTGAAGCGCGCGCGGCTCGTCAGGATCCGACAGGTCGCCCGATCAAGTGAGTTCGACCCGCTCGAGGACGTAACGCTGCAACCCGTCACACGGCCGTTGGTCCCTACGGTCAGGACGAAGCTCGTCCTTCCCTGGTCGCCGTTGCGGATCGCATCTTGCGGATAGTCCTCGTTTGAAACGTAAGACGCCAGGTTGGCGCGGGCGCGCGCCGGTTGGACCCTTGCCGGGGGCGGTGGCCGCGGGGCCGGCGGCGCCACCGTGATTTGCGGCGGCGGAGCGACCGGCACCTGCACGATCGCCGGTGGCGGCGACACGTTGGTCCGGACGATCGGCGGCGGAGTCACCATCGGCGGCGGCGTCTGCGGCTGGTCGGGCGGCGGTGGCGGCGGCTCCTCGGGTGGCGGCGGCTCTTCCTCGACGTCGAAGGTCTTGAGATCCTCGGCCGCCTGCTTGACGATGTTGTATGCAAGACCAGTGACGATCGCATAGCCCAGTGCGAACTGGAGCACGACGACGATGGTAATCGCCAATGTGCGATTGCCGCTAAGCTCTTTGCGTTGGGCGTAAGACATTAACGCACAATTCTCCTCGAGACGCCGTGAACTCCACGGTCGGACCGGGCCTCCCCATTCAGCCCCGTCGCCAGGATTAGGAAGCTGGTCATGTGTTAAGGTCACATGGCCAGCAAGCGCGCCTCCTTATTGCCGGTTCAAGTGCGGCGCAAGCGCTTTTGTTCCACATGGCCAACGTCATTCAGCCGTCGGGAGCAGCACCCTTAAAAGATGCGAACTCGACGCCCACACCTTTGGCATCGCCGTAGATGTCGGGCTTCGAAGTCGAAACACGCAGCGCTTTGACCCCGCGCATCGCGGCGAGCCGCATGTATACGGCCTCGGCGAGAGTCTCCTGCAAATTGTAGCGCCGCGCAGTCGCCAGCTCGACGACCTGGTTACGGACGAAATCATAATCCCAGGCCAGCGCGGGATCGTCGCCGGCCGGCGCGCCGGCCTGTTCGAGCCAGACCACCACCGTGATGAGCAGCCCTTGGGGCTCGCCGATCTCGAATTCGTGGAAACCGATGTCGGCGAGGACTTCGAGGGAATCGAGCAGGATCCTGACGCTGCGCGGGCGCAGCGTGTCAGGGACGAGGCCGATGAGCTCTGGCTGATCCATCAAGACTCCAGGAATTGAACGTCGCGGCTCGGCGGGCTGAACCGCTGGCCGGCGTCGATCGTCAGCATTTCGCCGGTAACGGTCCGGGCGGCAAGCAGATAGTCGATCGCCGCGATGACGTCGGCGGGCGTTACCGGGCGGCCGAGCGGATTGCGGCGATGCATCGCACGGAAATTCTCCTCGCTCTGGCCCGGCGATTGCAACATCAGCGCCGGGGCGATTGCGTTGACCCGGATGCCTTTGGAAGCGAGCGCCCTTGCGCCAAGCTCGGTCACTCCCCGAAGCGCTTGCTTGGAAACGGTGTAGCTGAGGAAGTCCGGGTTGGGCGCGGCGACTTTCGAATCAAGCAGGTTGACGACCAGCGCGTCGCCGCCGGGATGACGCTCCGCCATTGCCTCCATCAGCAGGATCGGCGCTCGGACGTTGATTTGCATGTGGGCGTCGAACTCGGCGACGCTGAACTCGCCAAAGCCGTCCCAGGCGAAGCGCGCCGCATTGTTGATCAGCAGGCGCACCGGAGGCAGGCCCGCCGCCGCCGCAAAAATCGCGTCCGCGCAGTCCGGCCTCACCAGGTCGGCGGCGACTTTAACCGCGCCTTCCGGCACCTCATCGTCCTCCCGATGCACGTGGGCGACGACCGTCCATCCCCGTTCGAGAAGGGCGGCGGCGATCTGCGCGCCGACGCGCTTGCCCGCTCCGGTAACGATCGCGGTTTTGAGCTCCTCCATCACCGCCTAGTTGTCATTGCCGGCGAAGCGAAGCAATCCAGGCGCGATGCCCGAGAGCCAACCGCCGATCGCGCTGAAGGGAGTCAGCCTTGCCGAGCTTCGGAAGCTGATCGACCAACGGCGGCTTCCGCCCGTCGAGAAATGGAACCCCGCTCATTGCGGCCACTCAGGAATGCGGATCGCCCGCGACGGCACCTGGTTCCACGACGGAACGCCGATCGAGCGGCCGGCGATGGTCCGCTTGTTCTCGACGATCCTTCGACGCGAGCCCGATGGCCGCCATGTTCTCGTCACTCCGGTCGAAAAACTCACCATCGATGTCGATTGCACCGCGTTTCGGGCGGTGGAGATGGAGAGCGAGGGCTTGGGCAAGGACCGCCGGATCGCGCTTGCGCTCGACAGCGGCGACGCGCTGGTCGTCGGCCGCGATCATCCGCTGGCTATCGTCGAGGGTAGCGAAGGACCTTCGCCGCGGGTCGCGGTGCGCCACGGGCTCGAAGCCGAGCTGTCGCGCCCGATCTATTATGAGCTGGCCGAGATTGCTCTGAACGAGGGCGGCGACCCGCCCGGCGTGTGGAGTGACGGCTGCTTCTTTCCGCTCGCGAAACGCGCTTGAGCCTCGCCGGACGAATCCGCTCGAGCTTCGCGGCTCCGCCGGCCGAGCCCCCGCTGGAAGGCGATTTGCCGGCGATTCGCGGTCAAGCCACCATCCCTGCGGCGGTCCTGATCGCGATTACCGACCGGCCAAAGCCTGGAGTCATCCTGACCGTTCGGCGCGAGCACCTCAGAACCCATGCCGGGCAAATTGCCTTTCCCGGCGGCCGGGTCGATCCGGGTGAAGATTCGGTCCACGCGGCCCTTCGCGAGGCGCGGGAGGAGCTTGCGCTCAATCCAGCGTGGGTCGCCGTCGCCGGCTCGCTCGAGGCCTATCGGACGGTCACCGGTTTTGTGGTGACCCCCGTGATCGGCATTGTTCCTCCGGACCTGTCGCTGGCCCCGCACGACGAAGAGGTCGCCGATTGGTTCGAGGCGCCGCTTGCGCACCTTCTCGATCCCGCCAACCGGCGGCTCGAGACGGCGGTTCTCGCCGGGCTCGAGCGGCGCTACTGGCAGATCGAATGGAACGGACGGAAAATCTGGGGAGCGACCGCGGCGATGATCGTTAACCTGTCGCGGCGCCTGCAATGGAGCTGAAGCTCGACACCAGGAAGTGGCGGCGGCGTAGCGGCATGGCCAAGCTGCTCGATGCGCTCGGCGCTGACGAGGGGCTGACTCGCTACGTCGGCGGCGCGGTTCGCGACGACTTGCTCGGCCTTCCGGTCAGCGATGTCGACCTGGCGACCCGGCTTCGTCCCGACCAGGTCGTCGAACGGCTGCAGGCCGCCGGGATCAAGGCCGTTCCGACCGGCTTCGAACACGGAACGGTGACGGCCGTCAGCGACGGTCATCCCTATGAAGTGACGACGTTGCGGCGGGACGTCGAAACCCATGGCCGCCGCGCCACCGTCGTCTTCACCGACGATTGGCAGGCCGATGCTGCGCGGCGCGACTTCACCATCAATGCGCTGATGGCGGATCCGGCGAGCGGCGAGGTTTTCGACTATTTCGACGGGCTCGCCGATCTCGACCAGCGCCACGTCCGCTTCATCGGCGACCCGTTCGAGCGGATCGCGGAGGACCATTTGCGGATACTCCGATTCTTCCGATTCCATGCGCGTTTCGGGCGCGGCGAGCCGGACGCGCCGGCACTGGAGGCCTGCACGGCGCGAGCGAACGACCTGATGGCCTTGTCGCGCGAGCGAATCGCCGATGAACTCCTCAAGCTGCTGGGCGTCGACGACCCTTCGCCGACGGTCCAGGTGATGCTCGATCGCGGGATTCTGAAGCCCGTGCTCCCCGAAATTGGTCCTGCCGCCGCCAAGGCGCTTGCCGCGCTTGTTAGGGCGGAGGCTCAATCCGGGATCGAGCCGGATTCGCTGCGCCGGCTGACCGCACTCCTGCCGCGCGATCCGGAGCTTGCCGCCGCCATCGCCGTCCGGCTCAAGCTGTCGAACCGGGCAAGGAAACGGGTTGCCTGCGCGGCGGACCCGACGCTTGCCCCTGGGCCTCACGCGATCGCTTATCGATATGGGGTGCCGTGTGCCGTCGACCGCCTTCTGCTCGCCGGCGAGACCGCACCGGCGAAGGCCGTGTCGGACTGGAAGCCGCCGCGGCTGCCGATCAGCGGCGGCGTCCTGATCAAGCGCGGACTGACAGAAGGCCCGCTCGTCTCCCGAACCTTGCGGCGGATCGAGAACCGCTGGATAGCCGCCGGATTCCCCGACGGCGCGACATTCGATGCGATCGTTGCCCATGCGCTTGCCGAAAGCCTCCGTTAACCCCGTTTCAATACCGCCCGGTTAGTCCCGACGATGGTTAATCGCGTGGTGACGATCCACGCGGAAGCGGAGACGGGTTGGTGGGGCTTCGGGTTGCGAGGATTGCCAGAGTCTGGGTCGCGCTTGCGGCCACGCTCGCCGCGCCTGCGAACGCGGCGACGATCACTGCCCAGGTCAAGGCCAAGGTCGTCAAGCCGCTGACATTGACGTCGATCCAGAATTTCGACCTCGGCACGCTCATTCTCGGCCCGGGAAGCTGGTCAGGAGCGGTGGTCGGCCTGTCACGCACCGGCACCCTGACCTGTCCCGCCAACCTAACCTGCACCGGCGCCACGCAAGTGGCGATCTATAATGTCCGCGGCAGCAGCCAGCAGACCGCAACGGTCGCCGCGCCGAATGTGACTATGGTGAATCAATCCGATCCGACCAAGACGCTGACCCTGGTGGTCGACAAACCGAACAGTGTCGCAATCCCCAACTCTGGCGCGCCGGGTGTGAACTTTCCCCTCGGCGGGTCGATTTCAGTGAGCTCTACCACCGTCGGCGGCGTCTATGTCGGCACCTTCAACGTCAGCGTCGATTATCAGTAGTTCGATCTAGCGCCCGTTGCGGCGCCGCTCGTTCCAATATTCGATTGCCGTTTCCGCTTCGAGCGGCCTGGCGAAATAATAGCCCTGCCCGCTCGCGCAGCCGAGCGTCGCGAGCGTGGTTGCAAGCTCGACCGTCTCGATCCCTTCGGCGGTCGTCGACATGCCCAGTGCCTCGGCCAGGCTGAGCACCGCGCGGACGATCGCCACCGCATCCGGGTCGACCATCATTCCCGACACGAAGCTCTTGTCGATCTTGAGCACGTCGATCGGCAATCGCTGCAGGTAAGCGAGGCTGGAGTAGCCGGTCCCGAAGTCGTCCATCGCCACGGTGGCGTCGAGCGATTTCAGGGCCTCGAACACACGGGTGGCGCGGGCCGGGTCCTGAAGGATCGAGCTCTCGGTCAGCTCGAGCGTCAGCCGGTCGCCGGTCAGGCCGCTTGAGCGAAGCGCGCTGGACACGACTGAGGCAATGTCGTCGCGGGCGACCTGGATCGCCGAAAGATTGACCGCGACATACAGCGGCAATTGGCCGCCGGCCTTGCGGTCCCACTCGGCCAGAGTCCGGGTCGCCTGGTCCATTGCCCAGCGGCCAAGCTGGAGAATGAGGCCGGATTCCTCGGCGACAGGAATGAACTCGGCCGGAGAAATCTCACCGCGGTCGGCGTGGGTCCACCGCGCCAGCGCCTCGAATCCCGCAACTTTTCCCGATTTGAGATCGATCAGCGGTTGATAGAAAAGCTCAAGCTGATCCTTGTCGAGCGCTCGCCGAAGTTCGGTTTCGATCGAAAAGCGGCGCCGGGCGAGGCTCGCCTGCTTGGCCTCGTAAATTTCCGGCTTGCCGCTCTGCTTGGCCTGTTTCACCGCGAACTGCGCGTTGCGGAACAGTTCCTCGGCATCCTGGTCGGGCTGCATCAGCGCCACGCCGATCGCGCATTCGACCCGGATATCGAGGTCGGAGATGTGGAACGGCGCCGACATCACGTCCTGGATTCGCGCCGCCGCGGTCAAGGCGTCCTCGATGCCCCGGCGAAGCGACACCAGGATTCCGAATTCGTTGCCGCCGGTGCGGGAGAGAACGTCGCCGCCGCGAAGCGCCGACATCAGCCGCCTGGCGAAGGTGATCAGAAGTTCGTCGCCGGCGAGGCTGCCGACGCTCTCGTTGATTCGGCTGAACCGAAGCATGTCGACGACCAGGACCGCATATTCGACCTGGTCGGTGCCCGCCCCGCCCGCCTGCTCTAGCTGCTCGCTGAAGGCGAGGCGATTGGGAAGGCCGGTCAGGCTGTCGCGCAGCATTTCTGCGCGAAGCGTGCGCTCCGACTGGACCTCGACGGTCCGGTCAACCACGCTCATCAGGCAGCGCGGCATTCCGCTTTTGCCTTTCGGCAGCGGCGCCAGCTTGATCCTATGGTAGCGGGCCCCGACCCCTTCGCCGTCTTTTAGGTCCAGTTCCCCCGCCGACAGCGGATCGGCGAAGAATTCGGCGAACAGGTCCGCTATCGGCCTACTCTTGATGCATTCGGCGTCCTCCCAGTCCTCCGCGGCGCTGGTCGACCGCGCGATTGCCTCGAGAAACCGGCTGTTGTGGGCCAGGACCTTGAGCGTCCCGTCGTGCGCCTGGCCAACCACCGCAGCTGCGATCGGGAGTGCGTCGAGCAGCGCCGTATCGTCGGCGGTCGCGAGGGGCGGAATCGACCCCTGCGCATCGCTCCGGCGCGTGCGGGTCGGCTCCCCGTTACGCTTCTTCGCGGCCTGCATCACTGGGCCTATGTACGAGAGGGGTTAATTCGAGGTTTTCAAACTCGTTTAAACAATCCAACCCAGGTTAAGTTATCCAAAATGGTTTGACCGCGGAAATCCGACCGGCGGCATCCGTCCGGCGGTGCCCCGGGCCGCCCGCCACGGCGTCAAGTCGGTCTCGGTTCGAACCCGACGGCTCTCACCTCCGAGGCTCCAGCTCAGCCCTTCCGACGATTGGAAAGCGGTGGCGTCGGACAGGCCGCCGTCGCGATAGCGCTGCAGCATCACCCCCTGCCCCCTCGCCAGCTCGGGGAGGTCGGCAAGCGCAAAAACCAGCAGCTTGCGGTTTTCTCCGACCACAGCGATGGCGTCGGCGCCGCCGGGGATTGGCCGGACCACCGCCACTTTCGCTCCGGGGCGCAGGTTTACAAGCTGCTTGCCCTTGCGGGTTTCCGCAATTGTCGATTCCGCAGAGGCGACGAACCCGCGTCCGTCCGACGAGGCAACCAGAAGCTTCATGCCCGGCCGCGCCACGACCAGGTTGACGGCCTCGACTTCGGGCTCGAGGTCGACCTGCAGCCGGA